>NZ_BAABGA010000036.1:0-30003 GCF_039541335.1 Novipirellula rosea
AAGATCATCACAGCGAATCGACGTGAAAACCGGTCGAAACACCACAATGATCATATACTAGAGGTCGAACGGGCCCTCAAGGCCTCGTTCGGGTGAGGGCCGTCCGCGCAACTTCCCCGTGGCCACAGCCGTGCCATCGCCCTCGCACGCCACCGCTATTGGCCTATCCCAAAATTCCCAAGTCCCCGAAAGCCGTCCACGACATGTTGACTTACTGAGCCGCGACGCGTCAGCGGCCGGGCCCCACGTACGCCCCATTATCTTACGGCCCACGGCCCCGCGGCGCATCTTCATCATCATCCCCCGCCAGGATCCGAAAGTCTCCACGACTTCCGCTACGCCCACTCCCCCATCATTTTTCAATTTACAATTGTCAATTTAACTTTTTCAATTCTCCTCCCCGTCCTCCTCCCTCTCTCCAACGACGACTGAACAAGCTAGCCGCCATGGAGATTAGCGAGGCCTCGCACCCCTTCACCCGTGACTAACGACCAGACCGCCACCATAAAAGCGATCGTATCATCCTCAATCGGCAGTCTCTCTCCTACCTGCCAGCACAGCCGCTCGAAGCGGACACCGCCCCCGCTCCCCCAGCCGTCTCCCCACGGCCCCGCGGCGCATCGTCGTCATCATCCCCCGTCGGGATCCGAAAGTCTCCACGACTTCCGCTACGCCCCCCATCATTTTTCAATTTACAATTGTCAATTTAACTTTTTCAATCCGCTCCCCATCTCCCCATCTCCCCATCTCCCCATCTCCGTGTCTCCGTGTCTCCGTGTCTCCCCCTCTCCGTGTCTCCGTGTCTCCGTGTCTCCGTGTCTCCCTCCCCCCCACTCCCTAACCCGCCTCTAGCGTCCAGCGACTCACCGCTAGCCGCTTCCTCAAAAATTAATACTGCTACAACCCTACTAAACCCCTGATAACGAATTAGATTACTGCAACTTGGTAGCCGCATCCTTGTCAGGACGAGGCGGCTGAGTCAGGATACTTTTCGCAGACCGGAAATTGCGATCGATGGTTGGAACAATCAAACTCCGCCGGCATTTTCCGAACGGTCCGTAGCGGATCTTGCTAAAGATCCTGGGGTAGGCGTTCCCCGCCGAGGGAACGCTCTGTAGCACCCACAATTACAACCATTCAGCCCGCTTGAATTCCAGACAGCAGCGCGTCGCAAGACGCCAGGATTCAAGCTAAAACCGAAACCGCGGCAGGGTGAGTGTCACCCACGTGGACGAAGTCCGCGCGGACTTCGGCTAACAATCAGCTGCGACAATTCAAAAAACACCGTCAGATCATCTTTTTAACTAGAATATCGTCTTGATCTTACTCTTAGGCTCAACCGGCTACGTTGGCTCAGCGTTTCAAAGTCGGCTCGATGAACTCGCCCTTCCCTACCAAGCGCTCTCACGCAAGCATACGGACTATACGAATCGTGACACCTTGATCGGTTTGATCCGTGAATCCAATGCTAGGTTCTTGATCAACTCCGCAGGTTACACCGGCAAGCCAAACGTCGACGCGGCCGAAACTGACAAAGCAGAGTGCCTAGATGGAAACGCGGTTTTGCCAGGTACGATTCGCAGCGCTTGTGAAGCAACCGGCATCGCCTGGGGACATGTTTCATCAGGTTGCATCTATACTGGACGTCGTACCGACGGCGCCGGTTTTAGAGAATCGGATCCCCCTAACTTTTCGTTTCGAACCAACAATTGCAGTTGGTACTCGGGCTGCAAGGCATTGGGCGAAGAGGTTCTCGCAGACGCGGAAAACACATTCATCTGGCGATTGAGAATTCCGTTTAACAATCACGACTCGCCTCGCAATTATCTTTCGAAATTAGTCCGCTACGATCGTTTGCTCGAAGCCGAAAACTCAATTTCCCATTTAGATGAATTCGTAGATGCCTGTATTAGGTGTTGGCAACAGCGGGTTCCGTTTGGCACGTACAACGTGACCAACACCGGCAGCGTCACAACAAGAAAAGTGACGCAACTTATCCGAGAGCACTTGCTACCCGAAAAAGTGTACGACTTTTTCGCCAGCGAGGACGAATTTATGCAGGTCGCAGCCAAGACTCCGCGATCGAATTGCGTAATGGACAATCGCAAACTGCTATCGACCGGCATTGAGATGCGCAGCGTCGAAGACGCTATAATCGACAGCCTGCGCAATTGGCAAAGCAAGCAAGTTTCAACAAGTTCCTAGCGAACGGTCTGCCCGGCCTTTTGTGCCAGTTCTTACCCACACCAAGCGTGTCTCGTGACTGTCAGCCGTCAACTAGCTCCTGCCAACTACCGACTCTCCTTCTCTCTGCCAACTAAGCTGTTCCCATGAAAGGCATTATTCTCGCCGGAGGTGCAGGCACTCGCCTACATCCAATTACTCGCGCGGTCAGCAAGCAGCTGATTCCGGTTTACGACAAACCGATGATTTACTACCCGCTCAGCACGCTGATGCTCGCCGGTATCCGCGACATCCTAATCATTTCAACGCCACATGATTTGCCAGTGTTCGAGCGTTTGTTCGGGGATGGAAGTGAGCTGGGACTAAACTTCAGTTATGCAGAACAACCTCGCCCCGAAGGACTCGCTCAAGCCTTCATCATCGGCGCTGACTTTGTCGGCAATGATCGAGTCGCCTTGGTGCTTGGGGACAACATCTTTTACGGGCAAGGGTTTCGAAAAACATTGGCGGCAGCCGCATCGCAAGAAAACGGCGCGACCATTTTCGGGTACCAAGTCACTGACCCCGAGCGTTACGGTGTGGCCGAATTTGATGAAGCCGGCAAAGTCATCAGCATCGAAGAAAAGCCTGCCAAGCCAAAATCCAACTACGCAGTCCCGGGACTTTATTTCTACGACAACGACGTTCTAGAAATTGCCGCCAACCTAAAACCGTCGCCTCGAGGCGAACTTGAAATCACCGCGGTCAATGAAGCCTACCTGCGACGCGGCGACCTACACGCCGAAGTGTTCTCTCGCGGATTTGCATGGCTCGACACCGGCACTAAAGACAGTCTCTTGGATGCGTGCAACTTCGTCGCGGCGGTTGAAAAGCGACAAGGACTCAAGATCGCCTGTTTAGAAGAGATCGCCTTCGAGCAACAGTTCATCAATGACGCCCAACTCCGAACTCTCGCCGAGTCTTACCGAAACGATTATGGCGACTATCTGACGTCTATCTCAGCGCGAACCAGACACTAATGCATTCAGGAACCAGTGCATTTTGTATTTAAGAATGGCTGCAGTGCCCCAACATGCAGTTTCGCCTGAACTCATTCGATCGATTGCCTGAGCAATGAGCATCAAGAGAAACTCAGCTTACAACCTAATCGGAACCATTATTCCCCTAGCGACGTCGTTAGTCACCGTTCCGCTATATCTCAGATTGATTGGCCCCGATCGATATGGCGTTCTAGCGATTGTTTGGTTGCTTACGGGATACTTTGGCTTCTTTGACCTAGGGCTTGGCCATGCGGTGACCAACCGGATCGCTATCACCAAGGGCGAAACGGACCACGACTCGACTAAGGTTATTTGCACTGCATTGTGGACGACCATTGTTGTTGGAGTAGCTGCAGGCGTCTTGCTCTGGATCTGCGGATTTATTCTCTTTTCAAGCGTCATTGAAGCAAATCAAGACATTAGGTCAGAAAGTCTGGGGGCACTTCCTTGGATTGCGATCGGCTTGCCCTTCATCTTGTCAGTCAGCATACCCCAAGGTGTGCTTGCCGGCTACGAACGATTCCTTTCTCTTAACATCATTAAAGTTTTGACCGGGGCACTGATTCAGATTGCACCGCTTCTCGTTGCTTACCAACTTGGACCAAACATGGGTAACCTTGTAGCAGCGGTTGTTGTCGTCAAACTACTCAGCGGACTGGGCGCTTCCCTCCTTTGCTGGAAGTATATTCGCATCGATCAGCTAGCATGGTGGAACAAAACCGAGCTTAAAAGCCTTTTCAAATTTGGCGGCTGGCTGACCGTCAGCAATGTCATTGGCCCACTGATGGTGACTTTTGATCGCATCGTCATCGGAGCGATCGCTGGGCCAACTGCCGTTGCTTACTACACAGTCCCCTATGGCTTGGCTTTTCGAATAATGGTATTCCCCGCCAGCACATGCAGTGCTGCGTTTCCAAAACTTTCGGCTGTCGGCGAGGCGGAGCAAAATCAGATTTCTAGGCAGTTACTTAAATTGCTTGCGTCTGTTATTACGCCGCTTACCGTGGCTGGAATGCTTATCATGCGACCCTTCTTGTTCGTTTGGGTTGGCGAGGATTTCAGCGATCGTGCCGCGATGATCGGAGAAGTCATTTCCATTGGAATTTGGGCGACGTGTTTTGCGGTGGTGCCCCTAACCGTTCTTCAATCAAGAGGGCGCACCGACATCACCGCGAAACTACATCTTTGTCAACTGATTCCCTACTTAGCACTGATGCTGTTGATGACATGTTACTTCGGTGCAGTTGGCGCAGCGCTGATCTGGGCAGTGCGTTGCTGGGTCGATGCATGGCTGCATTTCCATTTCAGCGAAACACCAATCGATACAACTTTTGCTAAGCACGTAGCAGTGCTGGCTTCAACCCTCGCACTTGTGCTGTCGTTTTCTTCTATGGATCCTGTGTCGCTGTTGTCGCGGCTTGCATTCGCAATATTCGCTGTTGCTGTACTTTCGAAGGAAATCCTCAGTTTCCTGGCACGGTTTTCTTTCCTTCCATGGAACCACAAACTCGTCGAGCCAAAGCCCTGGGTACGCTGAGCGTGCCGACTTTCCAGCAGTCCTTTTCGACGCATTTACGTTTTTGGCTGTAAGGGAATTTCTAAATCATGCTCATCAGACGCTTCCGCAGAATGCTCACACGCCGCTTCGGTAGGGCTCCAAAGTTTAGGTGGACTCGGGAGCAAGAAAATTTGCGAGGCTATGAGATCGGGTCCTGGACGTACGGTTCACCGGCCGTCTTTGACTGGGGGGAAGGGTCTCGACTTAGTATTGGTAAATTTTGTTCAATCGCGGATGGGGTGAAAATTTTCTTAGGCGGCGAGCATCGAGTGGACTGGGCTTCCACCTACCCCTTTAACATCCTTTGGGATGGAAGCAGTTCGGTTGTTGGTCACCCCAGCTCAAAGGGCGATGTCAGGATAGGAAACGATGTTTGGATTGCCACTGACTCAGTGATTCTCTCCGGAGTTTCGATTGGTGACGGAGCCGTGATTGGTGCACGTTCCGTTGTTGCTAGGAATGTCGCCCCCTACTCCATTGTGGTCGGCAACCCGGCAAAAGAACTGCGAAAACGTTTTAGCGACACTGATATTTCCAGACTCTTGGCGATGAAGTGGTGGGAGCTTCCCGACGATCAAATCGCAACGATCGCGCCGCATTTGCAGGACGCTGATCTAGAGTCCCTCTTTAAGAAACTAGAAGAGTTGGCGAATGGATCGTATGACGCATCTAGCGGGTCTCGATAAAGAAAGAGGAGCGACGATGCTTGACTCTAATTCCGTGACGAATAGTTGGCCACCAGAAGGCCTGCTGGAAATTCCAGAATGCCCCGCGTGCGGCTCTGGAACGAGGAAGCCCCTACACTCTGATCTGACGGACGTGGTTTTCCGATGCGCGCCAGGTTTCTGGCAACTTGTCAGCTGCGTCGATTGCGGAACAGCTTACCTGAAAACGCGTCCCACAGAAGACACTTTACATCTCGCATATTCGAACTACTACACACACCAAATCGGTGGCACCAGTCAAACTGATCTTAAGGGGATTCGTTTAGCGAAAAGAATCATTTCCAATGGCTATCAAAATGCACGGTTCGGCGCGAGGTTATCCCCATCGTCACGCCTAGGCGGTCTACTACGGGCATTACCCTGTACGAAAGCCATCGACCTGAAATGGAGATTTCTTCCAAAGACGCAGGGGCGAGTGCTCGATTACGGTTGTGGGGATGGTGCATTTTTAACGCGAGCCAAAAACGCTGGCTGGGATGTCATTGGAACGGATTTGGATTCGGTCTGTGTCGAAAACGGAATCGCCAAAGGATTGGACATTCGGCTGGGTGGCACTGAACTGCTCTCCTCATTCGATCAATCGTTCGACGCGGTCACATGCTCGCATGTAATCGAACATGTCCCAGATCCTTCTGACGTCATTTCGCACTTTTTCCGAATTCTGCGTCCAGGCGGGAGACTGTTCATCGACACTCCGAATATTAACGCGTTCGGCCATCAGATTTATGGCAGGCACTGGCGTGGGCTAGAAGCCCCGCGACACCTGACCATTTTCAATTGGAAATCGCTTGAATCGATGATTACTCGCGCCGGTTTCATATCGGTCAAACGCCGGGTTCGCGATGACGTTTTTGGTGGAATGATGGCTAAGAGCGAGCTAATCACCGCCGGGCATGACTGTGAAGATCCTTCCGCCATTGCTCGGTGCAGAAAGCCAAGCCTGCTTCGTAGGCTTGCCCAAAGACTCAGCTATCATAGCAGCGAATTTGTCACGTTGACCGCGCGCAAGCCGGAGCTTTCGGATGCCTAGGATCTCGATTGCTATGTCAACGTACAACGGTGAAAAGTTTCTCCGTGAACAACTTGATAGCCTCGCTGCGCAGACTTGCCTGCCACTAGAATTGGTTGTTGGCGATGACCGTTCGACGGACAATACAGTTGCGATCCTTGAGTCCTTTGCCGCAACCGCGCCATTCCCGGTTTCAATCTCGGTGAATGAAAAGAACCTTGGCTTTGCAGACAACTTCTTAGCGACCGCGTCACGGTGTAAGGGTGACTGGGTTGCGTTTTGCGACCAGGACGACGTATGGCTTCCCAACCGAATCGCTGACGCCGCGAGCGAAGTCGAGCGAGGCGATGAAGACCTTATGCTCGTCGTTCAGGCAGCAGAATTAGTCGATGCGTCGCTAAACAAAACCGGTCGACGATTGCCGGATATCCGCCGCAGACGGATCGTGCCGCCCAATGGACACTATGGATTCTGGCAAATTGCTGGATTCTCACAGACAGTTCGATCCAAACTGCTGAGCGAATTTGATTGGTCCAATCGCCCAATAAGCGAACACCCCTGTTTTCGCTGGCAGCCCCACGACAAATGGGCATGCATGCTCGCCAACGCACTTGGCAAAACCGCCTACCTTCCCCAAGTGGCCGCCCTGTACCGGCGTCACGAATCGACCGTGACCGGTGATTACGAACGACAGTCTCTGACCAACAAGATCGCAACAGCCTCAACGGCTGGCGAGGACCAATATCGCTTCCTGCAACGCGTCGCACATGAGTCTCGCGATACGTTACTTCGACTAAGCGAAGCGACAACGGATGCTACCATGAAACGACGGCTAGTAAATGGGGCTGAGGCTTACAATCGACTCGCCATAATACAGCTTGCCAGGGCCGATATACACGGCTGTCAATCGCTCGGCAAACGCCTGTCCAAACTTGCTGGCAACATTAAAAGCGGCGTCTATTTTGGATCGCCGTTTACCGCACGGGGGCTTAGCAGTCTAGCAAAAGACATTTCCGTTGCGTTAGGAAAGTCCCGCGTACCGTCGGAGAACGCATCACAAACATGCGACTAACAATCGTGCTTGAGTCATGGGGCACGGGTGGTACCGAACAATACGTAGACGCCCTGTACCGGACCCTCAAGGCGAGCCAACCTAGCACTCATATCTCACTGATTCTCTTAGACGGCGTCCCACCGTCGCTCGACTGGGCGGATGAAACTAAAACGCTAGGAATTAGCAGCCGATCGGAGAGACGAATATTCGCCAACGCCATTGCCGACACAAAGTCTGACATCTGCCACCTACACTTGTACACGTCAATGCTTCGGGTAGCCAAAATGGTGCGTCGTCAAACAGCGAGTCGATTAGTCACTACCTTCCATTCTCCAATATCCCAATGGAACTTCCGACATCGCTTGAAATTCAGGTTGGCAGTACACAAATGCGATGTAGTGATTGGCGCTTCAGACTTCACAGCCAATCAGCTTCAACGCTGGCGAAGTGACACAATTTCAGCACCACCTCCCATCACCTCCGATGCGACTGCTTCCGCCCAGCGTTCCACTCCGCCGACAAGCAATTTTAAAGTTTGCGGCCTCGGGCGACTTGCGACAGAGAAAAGCTGGGAAACACTGATCGATGCCATTGCTGCGGTTCACAGCAACCGTACAGTGCGGCTCGACCTGATCGGGGAGGGTCCACTGCGTGCAAAGCTGCAGTCCCAAATCAATGCCCTTGGTGTAAGCGACCGAATCACTCTCAGAGGACGCCTTGAACATTCAGCCGCTTTGACAGCAGTCGCAACAGCCGACCTATTTGTGCTACCGTCAAAATTCGAAGGGTTTGGGATGGCTGCGGTCGAGGCCATGATGCTTGGCGTGCCTGTCATCACCTCCGACTTCCCCGCATCGCATGAGTTCATCAAGGACGGCATTACAGGACACCACTTTCCGATTGGCGATGCGGATGCATTGGCCAGAACGATCATTTGGCATATGCAGAATCCAACAGAGTCGCTCGCGATGGCCGAAGCTGGACAACGTGTTGCGCTGATTCACTATCAGCCTGAGCGAATTGCCAAGATCCACCTTGACCTTTACCTAGATTGCATGAGCATAGCATGAAATTGACTCTAGCCGAACGCTTGATGCGCAAAACGACAATCCAATACGCATGGCTCAAGAGCAAGTGCACGCACGGATTTCACACGCAGTTTGCAGGCGAAAGCGTGACATTCTGCGAAGGCAGTGTCATTTCCCTGGGAAGTGCATCCCTGCCCAAACACAGCCACCGAAACCGAATCGTACGCGATGCCGATTGGATTCAGCAAATGGCGGTGACGGCTTGGCTGGAGGCGAATCCAACAGCCAAAACATTCGTTGACGTGGGTGCATTTCATGGATACTACGCAATTTCTATTGGCAAGCACCTGGCCAAACGAGGCGGTAAAGTCGTGGCAGTAGAACCCGACCCCAAAAACTTTGAACTGCTTGTCCAATCCGTCGCCATGAACGGGCTCGAAGAAACGGTTCACTGCGTAGACGTGGGCTGCAGCGATCACGATGGCGAAATGTTTTTTCAGCCGAAAAGTGCCCAAGGCTCGCTCAGCGACACCAAGGGCGAAGATGGGATTCCAGTACGAATCGCGACACTTGATTCAATTCTCGGGACACTGGGAATTACCGAGCCAATTGATTGTTTAATGGTAGACGTCGAAGGTGCTGAGTTGCCAGTGATGCAAGGCTGCAATCCGGAACGCATTGCGAACGCCGAACTGTTTATAGAACTCCACCCGTATGCCTGGAAAGACATGGGGTACACTGCTGCTGATCTCGAGGCCTACCTACTTGAACACAACCGAATTTGCGTGGACATGTTCCATCGAGTTCATCAGCGTTTTGAGGCTGACCCATGGTTTCCAAACTACATTGGACCAACCAAGTGGATTCAGCGTTAGGGTTTGCCCCAAGCTGGCAGACAGAAGGGACTGATAACGAGTGCGAATTCGTTGCCGCCAGATGTCGCTTGCAACATGCCCATTCTTCGCTTGCTTCGCAACGGCGGATCGCGTGGAAGAGTCAGTTCAAATACTGACCTACCAGACATCAACGAGCGGATTGGCATAAGCCTGCAAACCAAATTGCGATTCCTCTCCCGCTTCCATCCTGCACCATGTCACCATGAACCTGCGAACCTTCCAAGAGTACGTCCTGCGAGAAATCCCAATTCATTTAATTGGCATGGCGACGTGTGTCCTTCCGGACCACCCCTTTTTCTGTCGCGTCCGTGGATGGCTGGCCAAACCATTTTTTGGCCGATGCGGGAAAAACTTTCAATTCGGAAGATCCGTTCGCTTCATGCGGCCCAACTCGATTTTCATCGGGGACGATGTCTATATAGCCGAAGGGTGCTGGGCGAGTGGTGAAGCAGGGCTAACGATCGATGACGAGGTCATGTTTGGACCGCGCTGCGTTGTCGTGACGACGCATCACGGTCGAAAAAAGGGGTCGTTCCGTCATGCCCAAGGAAAACGAGCCCCAATCCATATAGGCAAGGGCAGCTGGCTGGGCGCGTATGCCGTGCTTACGCCAGGAACAACCATTGGCAATGGTTGTTTGATTGGTGCGAATACGGTGGTCTCCGGAACGGTTCCAGACGGCCACTTAGTAAAGAACGCAGCACCCCAAACCATTCCACTGCCTCCCCAGCCTTCATGAAAATATTGCACGTCGACCGATCCGCTGCGCTGTCGATTTGGAATGTCGTGGAAAACATTTCCAACGACCTACCCGAAGAAGTCGATGTCGTCGGATGCCGTGTCCACGGGTACGCCAGCGGTGTACCCGACATGCAGTTCCACGGGCGCATTCGAGGCATCGACCTGGATCTCCCGAAACAGTCGGTGCCAATCCTATCGAGACTGCACCGCAGCATTGCATTGGTTCGCCAACTAAGATCCATCATCCGTGACGAACAACCAGATATCGTGCACTTGCATTTTGCGGTACCAGGCAACCTAGCTGCTTTCACCACCAAATGGCTATCGCCAAAGCGACCCAAATTAGTCATCACTCGCCACGAACTTTATGGATCGATGAATGCCGTATTGCGTGCTGGCGTTAAAGTCACCCAACGACATGCTGATGCGGTAGTTTACATCTCGCGTACCGTTGCAAAATCCTACGGCGAACCGACCAACACTGACGGAAGTCAAAAAAACTTGCGCAGATCCGTCATCTACAACGGACTGAACATCGACTCCATCACGGCGAGTGCAGACCGCGCCGGCGCGAGGACGCCACAACAATTGGTTTCTGTTGGGCGATTGGCGCCGGTCAAGGGACACCGGATGGTTATTGAAGCACTACCAGAATTGGCCAAGTCGTTCCCTCTGATTCGTTATACGATCATCGGTGAAGGCAACGAACGCGAGAACTTAATGTCACTAGCCCACCGACTGGGAGTCTCGAAGCGTGTCCACCTCCTGGGCTGGCTTTCGCATGCGGATGCGATCGCGGAAATGGCACGGTCGGCTGCCGTCATCATGCCAACACGTGACAACGAAGGTTTCGGACTTGCGTTGGTTGAAGCCGTCCTGTCTGGCTCGCCAGTAGTTGCCAGCACCATCCCTGTTTTCAAAGAAATTGCGAACAGAGGTATCCGAGGAATCCATTTTTTCACCAACAATGATGTGGCCTCTTTGGCAAAGGCAGTCACCAAGGTCCTTGCGCAACCGATGGCCCCAGACGCGATAGCGAATTCGCGAGAGCAAGTCAGAAAAGAGTTCTCGGCCAAAGAAATGAGCCGTCACTATTTCGCCATCTACCAACAAACCATCAGTCAAGGTCGATAAACTTACGATGACGACTGAACCAACCTCAAAAGCCGTCAACTTACGTGACATCTCCACACAACTGGGTGATAAGGAAGCCGCGTTACGCAACTGTCTTTACGCGACGTTGCTAGAAGCGATCACCGGCGACACGCCCACGCAATCCTTCAGTGTCTTAGACATTGGCTGCGGTCGCGGCGAAATGATGCAGATGCTTCGCGAACAGGGCCACCAATGTGTTGGCGTCGACATGGAACCCGAATGCGTCAGGATGGCGAGCCAGTACGGAGAAACCCATCTAGGCACATTCGATACTCTCGAGTCAACTATCAGCGATCGACCTTTTGATGTTGTTCTTTCATCCCATGTGTTGGAACATGTTGACCACCCACTGGCCTGCCTTCAACAAGCCATGCGAGTCAGAGCCAATCGATTTGTATTCGCGGTACCAAATGTTCTGCGGAGCATTCGGCTCGTTCGGGCCATCTTTGGCAATCCCAAGGCGGATCATCCAACCCATGTTTACGGTTGGACGCAGCCAGAACTGACAGCGTTAATGGACCGTGCAGGGTTCGACTGTGCGGAATGGTACCAAGACCGCGTGACAATCAATCCGTTTGCGGGTTCGCTAGGAACCAAACTAACGAAGATACTATCTCCGATAGAAACTCGTTTGCTCCCCAGACTTTTTCCGATGCTGTCCTCCTCGCTAATTGTCGGTTGCACTAAAAAAACACCTGGACCGCAAAATCCCCAATCAGCATAGCCCCTCCGCAAATTGGCCCATATCGCTTTGCCCCATGCGAATACTCCCCTTCTTATGGCCGGTGTGCGGTACGATCCTAAAAGATATCGTTTTAGCCACCTCAGTACATAAAGTTTGAGCGGACCAGATTGGCCGCTTCTGATGCGCACGGAAATTTGATGACGCCTCCGACGGACGAGACAGCACGACAGAAAACGACCGCCATCGTTACTGTTTACAACGAAACGCAATGGATTCGGGCGGCGGTGGATAGCCTGTTAGAACAGTCGAACCGCAACCTCGAGATCCTGATCATTGATGATGGGTCCGATGACGGGACTGGGGAGATTTTGGACTCTTACACCGATCCGCGAATCCGCGTGATTCACGCGGATCGAATGGGACGAGCGGCGGCGCTGGCCATGGCGGTCCGAGAAGCTCGCGGGGACTATGTCGCCAATTTGGATGCGGATGATGTGGCTTACCCGAATCGGATCGCTGATCAGGTCGCATTCCTGGAATCGCATCCGGATCACGCTTGGGTCGGTGGCGGTGAGGACCGGCAGGACAGCCAACGTGATGAACACTATGTCCGACTGTACCCGCAGACCGATGCGGAAATTCGGCGTATGTCGGCCAAGTGCATTCCCTACTGCCACAGCGCGATTATGTTTCGCCGCAGCCTGCTGGACGAAGGTATCAACTATGACCCGAAACAACCTTACTTGATCGACTTTGAATTCTTCTTGCGAGTGGCGGCGAAACACAAGGTCGCCAACCTGCCCTACGCGGTTGTGATGCGGCGGGCTCACGGCAAAAGTTTTTTCCAGCGTTCGTTTAAAGTCCGTGACCAAAATCGCGAACTGTCACGGCTATGCCGGATCGCGCGGCGACAGTTCGGGTTGCCGCTATGGATGGAAGCCTACCCCGCCGCTCGTACAATTTATCCGATGATCCCCAATCTTCTGAAGGCACCAATCCGAAGAACACTCGGCTTGAAAGAAGACTAATTGCGCTCAATCATGCCTTACCGACTTCGATTTCACCCCAAAACGCAGCTTGCTTTCCCAACCCTCCGTCGGCCATCTATTTCGTGAGCACTAAAGTCGTTCTTGTAGAAAGCTATCCTCAAGTGATTGCAGGGCAACAGCTTGAAATGCTGTCATTGCTATCGCACTCCGCAGATGCTGGAGTAACCCCGATAGTCATGGTACCTGCACCGGGAATGTTCGTTGATCGATTGATGGATGAGGGATGGAATGTTCGGACAATACCATACCCTGAATCGCTCACCCGTTATGGCGGCGAGATTTATCGTGATGGGATCGGCAAACGCCTGTTTGTGCTACGCGACACCGTGAAGTATATTTCCTTGGTCCGCCGCGAGTTGAAATCGATTCGTCCTGCTGCGATTTTCCACAACGATCTGCGAGGCTTGTTGACGGTTGGTATCGCTGCAAAATCTCTTGGAATTCCCAACGTAATTTGGGACAAGCTTAACAAACCTCACGGAATACTCGACTGGTTTCAATTGCCACTGGTTCGACACAATCCGATGATCTCCAACCCGGTCGCGGAGAAATATCCAGCATGGCAACGGCGTTGGTATCGAGATCGCATATCCGTTGTGCCAGACGGCGTTGACTCCAATTGCTTTCAGTCGGTGGCCCCCATCCGAGATCAGCTTGGCTACCAAGAATCCGACGTAGTTTTCGGTATATTCGGGACGGTAACTCATCGAAAAGCACATGATGTGCTGCTCGATGCTGCGGCGCCTATTCTAAAGTCATCGGAGAATGCGAAAATTTTGGTGGTGGGAAGTTGGACTGATGCAGAGGAAGACGAAGCTTTTCAGCGTACCTTGAATGACCGGAATTTGCCTGGAATCCAATTCTTAGGCAGGCGTGATGACATCCCCAGATTGATGAATTCAATTGACGTGCTTGTAATTCCGTCGCGGATGGAAGGACTGGGCTTAGTCACCCTTGAGGCCATGGCGTGCGCCAAACCAGTCATCGGTTCTCGCATTGGCGGAATCGCCGAAGCGGTCGTCGACAATGAAACTGGATTGTTATTCGAGTCAGAAAACAGAGATGGGCTAAGACAAGCATTGCAGTCGATGATCAACGATCCTGCGATGAGGCGACAAATGGGCGAAGCCGGCCGACTTCGAGTCCAAACTCATTACAACCGCGAAGAAAAGATGAGAACGATCTGGAACCTGATTCTTGACGCTGCAGGTCGTGCACCTGATCCATTTTTCGAAGAACTGCCTTGTTAGAAGAATACCTGCTACCGATCGTGGCCGTCTCTTTGCTGTTGGGTGGGCCATTGCTGCTGCGAGGTGCTCAGCATCCTATCGTGTTTTTTTTTGCGGCGATCTTTTTTACGTCTATCTTGAAAACCCCCGAGTTGCCCGTAGTGCGTGAGAAATTTGCACTTACGGAAATTTGCATGCTGCTGACATGGCTGTTTTGGACCCAGATACCCAAAGCCTCGCTGCGCCGACCGACCGATCGTGTTGTTACGCCGCTTGGTATCGCGTTTATTGTTGCTTGCACACTCTCGGCTGTCTTCGGAATACTTCAACTAAAGGGACACCATGGATCGTTGACTCGAGTCTACGGTGCCGTTCTGGTTGAAGTGCTTAATTACGCCTATGGTGTGATGATTGTCTTGTCCACCGTTCGATTAATTGACCGATGGGAACGATTAACCGGAGCCGTTTTCGCGTGGCTCGCTGGAATGGCGGTGGCCTCGGTGGTCGGAACGATGGCGTTAGCCGGGATCGCTCCCTCGTTCGCATACGAAGAAGGGACACGCCGCATCTGTTCGACACTCCGCAATGAGAATCAAGTTCCCTCGATGATCCTGCCGCTAATCACGATCCCGATCATGTTGGCAGCTCACCGAAGATTAAACGCGATTCCTCGAGCGTTAATGCTTGCATTGACAGCCACGGCCTTCTTGGCGGCGCTGGGCACAGGCAGTCGCACCGCAGTGCTGATGCTAATCATCGCTGCGGCGGCGTTAATTGTGACCCTTTCCCAAGACTCAAGTTCTCACCGCTTGCTCAACCTTTCGCAACTCCGAACGCTCGCTTTGTCATTTATCGGTGCATTAGTGACATATTTCGTCATCGCCTGGGCTGCATTTGACGGAAACTATTCCCTCGTCCGAACTCCGTCTTGGCAGCGTCCGGCGGCACTATTAATCGAAGCTTATGATGGCAAGCGAGATCTTGATAACACACGTCCGAGGCAAATACGCGCAGCGATCGGTAAGTTTTGGGAATCGCCATTGTTGGGTACCGGCCCAAAACTCGGGGGACGCAAGGTGGGAGAAGAAATCCACAACACTTATGTAAGCTTGCTACTGGAAACGGGAATTGTAGGTCTGTTGCTTCACGTCAGCTTAATCATTCAAGCAACACTCTATTGCATGAGGGCAGTCAAACGGTGCCCGTATCATTGGTACAGGATGATGGGCACCGGCCTGCTGATCGGTATGCCTTTGCTATTTCTATACAACAACACCATGTTGGGACTTCGGCAAAGAAACATTTGGTTCCTGATCGGAATAATGTTTGCCTTTACAAATCTTGTGATGCTGCATGTTCCTGCTCCCATCGGAATGCGTTTGCCCCGTTGGCTACGTGTATGGCGCCCAGCAATTGTCGATGGCGAGTGACGCCTTTGATGATTATAGGGAAAGATAGCGACAGGTGGTTGTGGCTGCGTGAGTTGTAGGACGTCATAAAATCCGTAGCAATATCTTGTAGATTTCCAGTAATTGCCTCTCTCTCCAGTGGGGTTCCGAGGGTTGTACTGGACTGTGAAACCGGCTTGATCATTGACGGTGATGACCCAGACGAATTGCTTGAATGTCTCGTCCGACTTTGCAGCAACTCAGAACTGCGAGCACAAATGGACGAACGCGGACGTCATCGGGTCGAACAACACTACAATCGCACAATCCAAATGCGGAAGGTGTGTGAACTACTCGAAGGCCTGATTCGTTGAGCGCCCGCTGCCGAGCGAAATCTGGTAGCAGCTTCGATCGTATAGAGCAACGAGGAGGGATCGATCGTATACCATGGCACACTTGCTCTCATCTTACAGATCTCCGCCTGACAAAGGCTGCAACAATCCGCATCCGAGAAAAAACACAGAGAGACGAGCCGTGACCAATACGGAGCCAAGCAAATCGCCATTGAGAATCGCTCATGTGCAACTGCTGCCCCTACTTAGTGGCGTTCAGCGTGTGACGCTGCAAGAATTGTCATCGCTCGATTCAAACATGTACAAACGAACGTTGATATGCCAAGAAGCAGGACCGCTGACTCGCACCGTTTCTCCACTAGGCGTCCAGTGCCATTTCGTTCCGCAGCTAACCCGGCCAATTTCGCCCTTGAAGGACGCAGTAGCGTTTTGTCAGTTATGGCGTCTAATGCGATCGGGGAAGTTTGATATCGTCCATACACACTCTTCGAAAACCGGAGTGTTGGGCCGACTTGCCGCGAAGCTTGCGGGCGTTCCCGCGATCATACACACGGTGCACGGCTTTGCATTCCCCGCTGAAGATTCTCGTATAAAACGTCGGCTTTATGCGACCATGGAGCACGTCGGTGGCAGGTGCTGCGATCTAGTGATTTGCCTCAATCAAAACGATCTCGAAATTGCAAAGAAAGTTGGCGTCAAACCGAGCAAGTTGCGGGTGATCCCGAACGGCGTCGATCTGGCTCAGTTTTCGCCCGTTTCTGTAGAGCAGCGAGCCTCCATACGTAAAAAGCTCGACCTACCGTTGGACGAACCGATTGCGGTAATGGTAGGTCGTCTGTGGCCCCAAAAAGATCCCCTCACTTTTGTCGAAGCCGCTATAAAATATCTGTCACGTCATGCTGCGGGTCACTTTGTATTGTTGGGTGATGGTGACCTACGGAGTGAAATTGAAACATTAATCAATCAGCATGGCGTTTCTGACCGAGTCCACTTGCTGGGATGGCGTGACGATGTCGACCAGTTGCTGCCCGCTTTTGATCTGTTTGTGCTGCCTTCGCTGTGGGAAGGCATGCCACTTGCAATCCTTGAAGCATTAGCATGCGGCTTGCCCTGCATCGTCACCGACATTCCGGGCAACCGTGACCTTGTCGAAGACGGCGAAGACGGATTTCTCTTACCGACCAATGACGCAACAACGCTTGCTGACCATCTGACGACGTTGCTGTGTAACGAATCGCTTAGAAAATCGATGGGAGAACGGGCGAGATTGAAGGTGGTTAACGAGTATGATTTGGCGAAACGGACTCAACGCGTAATCTCACTATACGAACAAATTTTAGGCAGATGAATAGCAAAGGAAGGCAACAAATTACGACCTCATGCGGAGGACTGCGATTGACCAAGCCGCTGTCGAAGCTGCCGCAGTTTCTAGGAAGACGCTAGTGGCTAGAAATCGGGGAGATGTCGGCAACTTCCTTTGTTTTCATTTTCCTGTCCACCATCTTCCTGTAAACCCACTTGCTACCGCTTCGCCATTGAAGCCACGATGGCGTGACAATAATCGAACTCGCTTCAACCTCGAGCAACGGTTCCGGTTCAAACGAGAGTTACCAAGCCCGAACGTATTTGATTTACAGGAAAATAGGTGACAGAAAAATGATAGCGATGGAGGTGCGATGATTTTGAGTCACGTGCGATTCGCTATGAGTAGTGACGCTGGAGCAGAAAAGCTGGCTAGGGGCTAGCAATCGGGTAGAGGGTGAGATTGAAAAAGTTAAATTGACAATTGCAAATTGAAAATTGGAAATGGGTTGCAGGAACGAGCCAGTCTGGGGTGCCAGGCTGGCTTTTTGCGTTTGAGGGGAAAGAAGATGGGGATATTGGTAGGAAGATGGAGGTAGGAAAATGAGGAACGGAAGAGTGGGGGAGATTTTTGACAGACGAATGATGGGGACAGACGAATGAATTCAGCCGCACGACTCGGCTGTCCAAATGGCTTTAGATCCGTTCGTTTCGAGAGTAGGTGACTGGCACGAACACTGGAAACACTGTGTGTTTTCAAATAGGTTGCATGTCACACCTGCTTGTGTGCGGCCCATGACGACTGGCGTTCCACCGACCTACCGAAAACTCTTATCTTCTTACCTCCATTTTCCTACCAAATCTAAGTTCGGCTTTCGCGGTAGGAATCGCTGTTCGAAGCTGGTTATGGATTGGATCGAGTGGTCAAAATTCTCAGAGTTTTGTCGACACGGTACGGTCACGTTTTTTTGCTCAGTCGTTCCATGCGAACGGTTCATGGATTCACTGGGAATGAATCGTGCTTTGAGATGCCGGCTTTCATCTTTTTGTCCTCCATCTTTTTGCCCAAGCGTTGTCGATTCACTGTCTTGATTTCTGTATTACTTCGTTACCTCCGTTTGCTCCTGTTCAAATTCTTTTCTATGGAGCTGGTTTGACAGAAGGCAACCGAGCGAACGCAGGGGCGAGTTTTTTTGACAGACGAATGATGGGGACAGACGAATGAATTCAGCCGCACGACTCGGCTGTCCAAATGGCTTTAGATCCGTTCGTTTCGAGAGTAGGTGACTGGCACGAACGCTGGAAACACTGTGTTTTCAAATGGGTTGCAGGTCACTCCGGCTTGTGTGCGGCCCATGACGACTGGCGTTCCACCGACCTACCGAAAACTCTTATCTTCTTACCTCCATTTTCCTACCAAATCTAAATTCGGCTTTCGCGGTAGGAATCGCTGTTCGGCGCTGGTCATGGATTGGACGAGTGGTCAAAATTCTCAGCGTTCTGTCGACACGGTACGGTCACGAGTTTAGCTCAGTCGTTCCATGCGAACGGTTCATTGATTCACTGGGAGTGAATCGTGCTTTGAGATGCCGGCTTTCATCTTTTTGTCCTCCATCTTTTTGCCCAAGCGTTGTCGATTCACTGTCTTGATTTCTGTATTACTTCGTTACCTCCGTTTGCTCCTGTTCAAATTCTTTTCCAGGGAGCTGGTTTGACAGAAGGCAACCGAGCGAACGCAGGGGCGAGTTTTTTTGACAGACGAATGATGGGGACAGACGAATGAATTCAGAGCGACGATTCGGCTGTCCTACATTCGGCTGTCCAGACCGGTTATGCATCCGTTCGTTTCGAGAGTTGTTCACTGGCACGAACACTGGAAACACTGTGTTTTCAAATGGGTTGCAGGTCACACCGGCTTGTGTGCGGCCCACGACGACTGGCGTCCCACCGACCTACAGAAAACTTTTATCTTCTTACCTCCATTTTCCTACCAACTCTGAGTCCGGCTTTCGCGGTAGGAATCGCTGTTCGGCGCTGGTCATGGATTGGATCGAGTGGTCAGAATTCTCAGCGTTCTGTCGACACGGTACGGTCTCAATTTTAGCTCAGTCGTTCCATGCGAACGGTTCATTGGTTCACTGGGAGTGAATCGTGCTTTGAGATGCCGGCTTTCATCTTTTTGTCCTCCAACTTTTTGCCGAAGCGTTGTCGATTCATCGTCTTGATTCCTGCATGACTCCGTTTCCTCCGTTTGCTCCTGTTCAAATTCTTTTTTATAGAGCTGGTTTTACAGAAGGTAACCGAGAGAACGGAGGGGCGAGGTCGCTGCCGCCTCTCCGGCGGAAGTTTTGGTAGGAAGATGGAGGTAGGAAAACGTGGAACGGGGGGAGTTTTTTGACAGACGAATGAGGGGACAGACGAATGAATTCAGAGCGACGATTCGGCTGTCCTACATTCGGCTGTCCAGTCCGTTGGCGCCGCCACTCCGCATGGATCGTGCACGTTCAGGTTCAGCAGCCCTCCCCGGCCGCCTCCTGCGGCCGCCCCTCCCGGAAGGGAGGGTAAATTTCGATTCGCCAGCTCCGTGTCTCTCCCCCTCTCCCCCTCTCCCCCTCTCCCCCTCTCCGTGTCTCCGTGTCTCCGTGTCTCCCCCCTCTCCCCTGTCTCGCTAAAGTCGAACTTATGACGATTACGACGATTCTGCGGTGTTTCCGTGGCCAAAGCGACTTTCTGCTCACTCTTTTCCTAGTCCAAATGCCCCTCCGCCGGTAAACTGACGCTTGGACCGGCAACTTGCGGCTGCGGCCTCGTTTTCACGCGTCTTTACCGTCGCGGATCGCTCCGCGATCTTTGCCTTCCAAGAACATTGTGGTTACGGGAAGAATTCCAGTTTCCCCCGAGAACGAAAGTCTTGACGACTTGTTGATTTATTGAGCCGTGACGCGTCAGCGACCGGGTCCCACACGGTACCCGGTGCCTTACGGCCCACGGCTCACCATTGCGATTCGCATTTGGACTAGATCAACAAGCCGCTGACGACTTCCGCTACTTAGGCTGGGATCTTTAACAAGATCCACGACGATGATGCGTTTTGATCGCGGGAGCGATCAACGACACTCCTTTTTCATTGAATTGACATCTTATGAAGTTAGCTTCTGATCGCGGACTTTCGTACAGCAAGGCGCCTCCGATCACCGCCGCGGATCGCGGCTTGATGGGCCCTGCGGGCACCTCTTCCGCTGGTGGCGATTCGCAAGACATGCTGGCGGCATTGTGGCGGTACCGCTGGGCAGTATTGTTGCCAGCGATCGCCGGTGCGGTCTGTGGTTTTCTGGTCTACCAGCGGACTCCGGAGACGTTTAAGGCATCAACGCGGTTGATGGTCGAATCGGATCGTCCGGCGATCATGGACACCATGACGGGCGATGTCATCGGTGGCGTCCCCAGTATCGAAATTCTGGAATCACAACTGTTCAGCGATCGCGTCGTCAAAATGGCGTTTGAGGACGAGCAACTGGCCCCATTTCGCGATCGTTTTGAGAATGATTCCCGCGTTTTTTTGGGTTCCGCCCACGAGTCGCTATCGATCGAATCTGACGTAAGAGATCTACGCAATACGCAATCATTGGTTGCCGAACTAAGTTTTATGCATACTGACCCCGAGCTGTGCTTGGCAAGCGTGATGTCGTTTAGTGATGCATTGCAGGCGTATTTCCAGGAAAAGCACAAAAGTTCGCGGGGCGAACTGCTAAGACTGATCACGGTCGCGATCGATCAATTGCACCCGAAGATGAGCGAACTGGAATCACAGTACCGCGAATTTCGCCGTGACGCGCCGCTGGCGTGGAACAGCGCGGGTGAGGCGATCAATCCGCATCGGGAACGACAATTGTTTCTAGTCGGCCAACGCAGCGAACTGATCGAAAAGATGCGTCAAAAGGCAACGGAGTTGTCGGCGGTGAAGGCGATCGCGAGTGACTCGAACGATCCGTTGGTCGCACTGAACATCATCGGGCAGTTGTTGGACGTCAAAATCACGCTGCCCGACAGTGCGACGGCGCTTGCCAACAACCTCCGTGACGGTGACGCGCAACTGGCGGAATTGGAACTCGACCAACAACTGATCCCGCTGATGATCGAGCGGAACAAGATGGCCAATGAATTCGGCGCAAGCCATCCGACGGTCAAACAGCTTGATACCGAGTTGGACATGATGAAAAGTGAATTGCGACGGATTGTGCTGGAGCAAACCGAACGGATTCTCGAGCTTCGCAAAGAAAACGAAGTCGAAGTGATCAATCCGGCAGAGAAGGCCAAGGAAGCAATTTCAACGGTGGTGGTCGCGGGCGAGGCGGAGTTGCAGTTATTGAAGGATCAAATCGCCGAGGTGGATCAACAGATAGCCGACGAAAAAGCAGCGTCGATCACGATTGCCAAATTCGAACAAGACAACGCGGGGATGTTGCGTGAATTGGAACGCAACCGCGAACTGATGAACCAATTGGAAGAGCAGATGGCTCGCGTCAGTTTGACCGAGGAAGAGGGAGGCACGAAGGTCAATGAGTTGACGGCGCCCTCGGCCGCCTATCGTGTTGGCCCCAGTCTCGCCAAAACGCTTGGGATCGGCACGTTTTTGGGATTGGCACTGGGGGCCGGATTGGCACTGTTACTAGAGAAAAACGCCAACACCTTTCGCGATCCCGACGAGATTGCCGAACTGTTGGGCGTACCCGTGCTGACTCACGTGCCCTTTTTCAAAGGACGGATTCGTCGTCCGGCCAAAGGCGAGATCAATCCGTTCAAGGATTTAGATCCGGGAATCGTGGTGCTGCATCAACCGGCGTCGGTGGCGGCCGAGTCGATTCGATCGTGTCGAACATCGATCTTTTTTGAATTGGCCAATGTCGAAGGGGGCAAGGTATTGCAGATCACTAGCCCGTTGCCGGGGGATGGTAAAAGTACCGTGGCCGAGAATTTGGCTTGTTCGATCGCCCAAAGTGGTAAGCGGGTGTTGGTTGTCGATTGTGACCTTCGCCGTCCGCAGATCACCGATAATTTTAACATGCTAGACAAATTGGGTTTAACCAACATTTTGAATGGCGATTGCGAGCCAAGCGATGCATGTCATCAAACGCCGCTCAGCACGCTGCACATGATGCCGAGTGGCCCGATCCCGGCCAACCCCGCCGAAGCATTGACATTGCCGGAAATGGGCGAATTGATCGACTTGCTACGCGAAGAGTACGACTATGTGATCTTGGACACACCGCCGCTGTTGGTGGTGACCGATCCGAGTATCACGGCGGGGATGGCCGACGGGGTGGTAATGGCACTGCGAGTCCGCCGCAAGAGCAAGCCGAATGCGAAGGAGTCGGTCAACATTTTGCGAAGCGTTGGTGCGAACTTGTTCGGCATGGTTATTAACAACTCGGACGAGGCTGGTTCGAGCGACGGGTATAAAGGTTACGGCTACTATCGCTACGGCCGTTACACCAATCGCTACTACCGCCGTAAAGGTGGCGATGATGCACGCCGCGAGACATCCAAGATGGCGAAGCCCGTCGTGGTTGGAGGTCGTGGGTTAGCCGGAATGCCTAAGCCGAAGAAGGCGGAAGTGGTGAGTGCAGGGGATGTGGGGAATGAGGAAGGCTAGAGGGAGGAAAGTGAGAGGGGGAGACACGGAGAGGGGGAGTGGGGGAGAATTGAGTTTGCCCTCCCTGCGGGAGAGAGCGGTCGCGGGGATGCGGGCGGAGAGGGGTGGTGACCTCGAATTGGCATCGCCCATTTCTAACACGGCGAGCCCCACCCAGAGACGGCTACCGCCGGCTCTGACCTCCCCAGAGGGGAGGTGAATCACGCTGACGGCTTGGAAAGCCGTGCGACAATGGCGACGAAAGTCTTGACGACTTCCGCTACGGCATTCCCTGCTGGCGTCCAACAAGTCACCTCGCCCGGCGAAGCGGGGAGAGGTCGGACGGGCCCTTGGGCCCTCGTCCGGGTGAGGGCCGACCGCGCTATCTTGATGCGGGTTGCGATTCAACTTGCTCGGACGGCCCTCACCCGAGCAATCGCCATACGCTCTGCTCGACCTCTCCCAACTGCGTTGGGAGAGGTGACTCTCTTGCTGGCAACGGTCGATTTCTAACACCGCGAGGCCCCGAAACCAGTTCATTGTCGGCCAGCTTTCCAAGCTGGATCCGCGAACTGTGGATGTTCTTCTCATTGGACACGGTCACTCTTGTGGCGACCTTCAATCGCGGTGCTCGCTGACGGCTTGGAAAGCCGTGCGACAATGGCGACGAAAGTCTCGACGACCTCCGCTACAAACCACTTGCTGGCGTCCACAAGTCACCTCGCCCGGCGAAGCGGGGAGAGGTCGGACGGGCCCTTTAGGCCTCGTTCGGGTGAGGGCCGACCGCGTTATCTTGATGCGGGTTGCGATTCAACTTGCTCGGACGGCCCTCACCCGAGCAATCGCCATACGCTCTGCTCGACCTCTCCCAACTGCGTTGGGAGAGGTGACTCTCTTGCTGGCAACGGTCGATTTCTAACACCGCGAGGCCCCGAAACCAGTTCATTGTCGGCCAGCTTTCCAAGCTGGATCCGCGAACTGTGGATGTTCTTCTCATTGGACACGGTCACTCTTGTGGCGACCTTCAATCGCGGTGCTCGCTGACGGCTTGGAAAGCCGTGCGACAATGCCGACGAAAGTCTTGACGACTTCCGCTACGGATCACTTGCTGGCGTCCAACAGGTCACCTCGCCCGGCGAAGCGGGGAGAGGTCGGACGGGCCCTTGAGGCCTTGTCCGGGTGAGGGCCGACCGCGCTATCTTGATGTTGGGTGCGATTCAACTTGCTCGGACGGCCCTCACCCGAGCAGTCGCCATACGCTCTGCTCGACCTCTCCCAAACTGCGTTGGGAGAGGTGACTTTCTTGCTGGCACGGTCTATCTCTAACACTCCGAGGGCCACCCAGAGACGGCTACCGCCGGCTCTGACCTCCCCGGAGGGGAGGTGAAATCTAGATTACCCTCCCTGCGGGCGGGGAGGGCTGGAAGGCTATTTTACTTTGGAGACTTCGATTCTCGACAGGCTGGCAGCCTGTACTACTTTGCGGAATTCGGAAGCGGCCCCTTACATGCCCCCCCAGGCGTAGTAAGATAGGCTACTAGTTGATCGCCACTCTGCTAGCCACCTCGACCTAGATGCTCTGGCGGTGGTGGTGCACGCAAGCCCATTTCCTGCCGTTTTCCGGCTTCATCGTACTCTCCCCCAAAAAACGATTTACTTCGTTTCCTGCCCGGTTCCGACGCTCCTTCCTCGCTCCCCGAATTCGTCAATAGCTGGATGATATGGCCACCATCGATCCTTCCGCTGCTTTGGATACGGAATTGCTTTCGGATTCCACTACTTACGAAACCCATCGTCCCGATGTGGTTTGGATCGGGTTCTGGGCCGCACTGACACTGCCGTTCCTGCCGATGCTCGTTTCCTACTTGCTGAACCTTTGGAATCTCGAGCATTATCGTTTCTTCCCCTTCGCTCTCCTTGCGGTCGCTGCGATTGGCTACGCCCGCGTCCAGCGGCCACTGCATGGTCCTCGCGGCGCCGTTGCCTGGGGTGCCTTGGCGACCGCGTTTGTTCTTGCTGCGGCTTCGTTTCGACTTGGATCGCCTTGGGTCAGCTGTATCGGATTCGTCTTTCTTGCCCTCGCCTTCTTCAGCTCTCAATCGGGACTGGGGGGGGGCCGTTTGATTGCGGTGGCGGTTCCTTTGCTGCCGATGGTCCGTTTGCCGTTGGGGATGGATCAATTGGTGGTCATTCGGCTGCAAAGCATCACCACGTCGTTGTCCAGCGTGCTGTTGGATGTTCTGAGCGTCCCGCATGCGGTGCAAGGCAACGTGATTCAATTGCCCAATCGCGAACTGTTTGTTGCCGAGGCATGTAGCGGGATCCAATCGGTCTTCACGCTGGCGTTTGCTGCGACGTTGTTGGTGGCGTACCACCGCCGTCGACTTTGGCTGTTACCAATGTACGTGGTCGCCGCAGTGGTGCTGGCCATCTTTGGCAACGTTTTGCGGGTGTCGGTCGTCGCGGTGGCGGAAGCCTGGTTTGTACTCGATCTGGCGACGGGATGGCCACATACGCTGCTCGGCTACGCGACGCTGGGGATCGCGTTGCTCTGTTTTTTGTCGTTCGATCATTTGATCGTCAGTCTGCTGCATGCCGCCCCGGCCTACGATGACGAATCGACTTACAATCCGCTGCTGCGATTATGGAATGTCACAGTGGACCGGCGATACCGTTTCACAGCGGACGATTCGGTCGGCTACTCCAGCCTGCCGGATGAACCGGCTCGCTTACAACTACGCATCACGCTGAGCGACCGCATTGGCAGTTTGCTGGAAAACAAACGATTGCGATTCGCCTCCGCAGCGGTATTGTTGGTGTTGACGGGGGTCTCGTTTGCGACGGCATCGAGTATGGGAATCCCGGGGTATGGAGATGGCGGCGGTTTTATGGCCGAGCACCGGATCGTCGAGCCCGGCAAGGGCATCTTCGAGGCTCACTTGCAGACCCTTGAAATCGCGGACCACCAACAGTCGCGAAACAACGACAATCCACGGCTTGGCAAAAACGCCGATCACTGGCAAGCGAAACTAGGTGAATTAAACGCTCAAATCGTGCTTAGCCAAACCTATCTCGGTTGGCATGAACTCTGTTTTTGTTACGAGGCCGACGGTTGGCGATTGCTGAACCGAGAGATCGTAATGCAGCCGAGCGAGCTGGACCTCACCAGCGAGCAACGATCGCTTGAGGAGGCCGCCGACACGCCGCCATGGCATCCTTACGCCTATGCCCGGCTTCGCAAGCAAGCGTCGTATGAAGGCTATTTGTTTTACGCCGGCATTTTCGCGGATGGCAAAGTGATGGTGCCGCCACCAAAACCGGGACGACTGGGGCAACGAATTGCAGGGATTGATCAATCCGAACACATGTCGGACGAGATGGTGATGTTTCAAGTTTGGATCACCAGCCCCGAAAAACTTTCACTCGAGACCCTTCGCGGTGTGCGAGATGATTTCCAAGCGATGGTGGCAGCGCTATCCAGCAAGATGAAAGAGAGTCGTTGATCGCTCCGCGATCACAACGGCGGACGTCGAATGAATCGAAATCCAAATTGCAATGGTGAGCCGTGGGCCGTCAGGCACCGGGTAACGCAAAAGCCCCGGTCGCTTACGCGGGATTGGCGAATAAGAATCGATAGACGATGCGTGAGTTGTGCGGATGTACGGTGGGACGAAAGTCTTGACGACTTCCGCTACGTAATGACGCCAGGAAATGTATGAAGATTGAATCGGATGGGATCTTTCGCAAGATCCACAACGGTGAACGATGATGATGGGATCTTTAGCAAGATCCACTACGGTTATTGGCGATGCCGGGATCTTTGTGAGATCCGTTGGGGCAGTTGATTGTTTGACGTGGCTTGAATGAACGTAATGATCGCGGAGCGATCAACGACGATGAAAAAGGGACCGGTGATCCGCGATGCTGCAATACTTTAGTCCGCTGCATTGGCTGCGTTGGACGGGCCAATTCGTTTACGCTTGGGCGATCTCGACGCCTTGGCATGATGCTGCCAAAGGAATCCCCGCATTCCTGTTGATGATCTCGCTCGCGGTACTTGGCGTGGTCGCTTCCTCGGACGGCAGCACTTGGCGGTCCGATCGAGTGGATCAGCAATTTGCCAAAGCTTGGGAGGCGGACGATTTCACGACCGCCGAATTGGTGATCCACCGGCAATTGAAAGAACGCAGCGATCATCCGCCGCTGCTGTTTCGACTGGCGCTGACCCGCGATGCCTTGGATCATCGCGACGAGGCGACGGAGCTCATGCGATCATTGGTGATCCATCGGCAACACCCGCCGGCGGCCCGCTGGCTGCTGACTCATTTGTATGCCGAGGGGAAATGGACACAGCTCGAATCGGATCAACAAGCCGAACTGGGGCGAATCCTGGCGCTACTGCATCAGGAATCGCCCAATGACCTGGGGGTGAAACAACTTTATGCCGATTACTTCATCGCAACGCAGCGACCGACCCAGGCAATTCCGCTGCTTGAGCAATTGGCCGAAGTCCATCCGATGCAAGGACTTCGAGCGGCGGCGATTGCCCGTCAAGCCAACCGAGAAACACAAGCAGAACGACTGGCGCTGAGATCGCTTGAAACCGTTTCTAAACGATGGAACGAAGAACCAAAGAATCTTGGGTTGGCGTTAGCGGTCGCACAAAACCAAATCTTTCTGCGGCGTCATTCCGACGCCGTGCTGACGCTGCAGAAGGCGGTGTCGCGAGTCGATAAGCCGGAAGATTCCCAGGTTTTGCAGATGGCGATGGGCGATACGCTGTTGGCGTGGATCGCGGATATCGAACAGGCTCCTGAGGGCATCGAAAAGCGGCAATTGCAGACGTTGCAGTTGTTACAGCAGGCGTTGCAGGTGGCGCCCAACAGCCCGCGGGTGCTGAGCGTGGTCGTGGATCGGGTGCTGGGATTGGTGGACGAAAAGGACGCTGAGATCTCGGCGGTGCGGGACGCGTTGATCGAGGGGACATCGCCGGGGATCGCTCACTTTATCCAAGGCACAACCGCGATGATCAAAGACGATACCGAGAAGGCGACGATGCATTTGACGATTGCGGCAGAGCTGATGCCCAACAGTGCTGCGATCCTGAACAACTTGGCGGTGGCGATGTCGGTGCGAGAGGAAGCGGATCTAGAACAAGCACTGAAGTTATCACAGACGGCGATCAAACAAGTCTCACTTCCCTCGCCCCACTTCTACGATACGCGAGGCCAGATCCTGACGAAATTGCAGCGGTACCACGAAGCGATCCCTGATCTGGAGCGAGCGTTGTCGGTGCCGGAATTGGCGAAAAACGCCCACCAGTCGCTGGCGGTGTGCTACGAGGCGATCGGAGAACCGGAGCTGGCGGCAGAGCATCGAGCGGCTGGAGGGGAAGTGAAGAGTGAGGAGAAGCGAGAGAGGGAGCGGCGAGAGGGGGAGACACGGAGAGGGGGAGTGGGGGAGAATTGAGCTTGCGCTCCCTGCGGGAGGCGCCGTCGCATGGATGCGGTCGGGGAGGGCTGGTGAAAGCATCGCGCAAGGTCCACTTCTTACACAACGAGGCCCCGAAACTAGTTCATTGTCGGCCAGCTTTCCAAGCTGGATTCGCGAACTGTGGATGCTCTTCTCATTGGTCACGGTCACTCTCGTGACGACCTTCAATCGCGGTGCTCGCTGACGGCTTGGAAAGCCGTGCGACAATGGCGACGAAAGTCTCGACGACTTCCGCTACGGATCGCTTGCTGGCGTCCAGCAAGTCACCTCGCCCGGCGAAGCGGGGAGAGGTCGGACGGGCCCTTTAGGCCTCGTCCGGGTGAGGGCCGACCGCGCTATCTTGATGCGGGCTGCGATTCGACTTGCTCGGACGGCCCTCACCCGAGCAATCGCCTTGCGCTCTGCTCGACCTCTCCCAACTGCGTTGGGAGAGGTGACTTTCTTGCTGGCAAACGTCCAATTCTAACACTGCGAGGCCACGAAACGAGTTCATTGTCGGCCAGCTTTCCAAGCTGGATCCGCGAACCGTGGATGCTCTTCTCATTGGGCACGGTCACTCTCGTGACGACCTTCAATCGCGGTGCTCGCTGACGGCTTGGAAAGCCGAGCGACAATTTGCTGAGAGTCGCAGGCAAGCCCAGCGCGATGACAGGTTGAAAACCTATCCCACGATTGACGACTTCTGTTATGGCATCGCTTGCTGGCGTCCAGCAAGTCACCTCGCCCGGCGAAGCGGGGAGAGGTCGGACGGGCCCTTAAGGCCTCGTCCGGGTGAGGGCCGACCGCGCTATCTTGATGCGGGTTGCGATTCGACTTGCTCGGACGGCCCTCACCCGAGCAATCGCCATACGCTCTGCTCGACCTCTCCCAACTGCGTTGGGAGAGGTGACTTTCTTGCTGGCAACGGTTGATTTCTAACACCGCGAGGGCCCGAAACCAGTTCATTGTCGGCCAGCTTTCCAAGCTGGATTCGCGATCCGTGGATGCTCTTCTCATTGGTCACGGTCACTCTCGTGACGACCTTCAGTCGCGGTGCTCGCTGACGGCTTGGATAGCCGTGCGACAATGTGTTGAAAATCGCAGGCAAATCCAGCGTGATGACAGGTTGGAAACCTATCCCACGATTGACGACTTCCGCTACGGCATCACTTGCTGGCGTCCAACAAGTCACCTCGCCCGGCGAAGCGGGGAGAGGTCGTACGGGCCCTTGAGGCCTCGTCCGGGTGAGGGCCGACCGCGCTATCTTGATGCGGGCTGCGATTCGACTTGCTAGGGCGGCCCTCACCCGAGCAATCGCCATACGCTCTGCTCGACCTCTCCCAACTGCGTTGGGAGAGGTGACTTTCTTGCTGGTAACGGTCTGTTTTTAACACAACGGGCCTCACCCAGATCCGGCTGCCGCCGGCTCTAACCTCCCCACGGGGCATTGGTGTCTACACAAATCGATCGATTTGATATTGATTGCCGGATGGGATTCAAATT
>NZ_BAABGA010000037.1:0-208927 GCF_039541335.1 Novipirellula rosea
ACTCTTGTCATGACAGCAAATGGAGCCTTGTTAACAAACCGATCAAAGACTTTAGATGACACCGCGAACCTCCGTGTAGTGTAAAACACGGTAATACACGACAATCAAGCCACAGCGATACCCTTACAGCCCTGGGCTTCCAGCCTGTCATCAGGTGCAGACCTTGCCGGATGACAGGAACCGACGACAGGCTAGAAGCCTATTCTACACTAGCCAGGCAGGCTGCTGGCGGATTCGTTTGGCGTTTCCGCCGCATCGAGCGCCGCAAGATGCTCTTTCTTGAAAAAGCGATTTGCCAGAATACGGATCGGTACCAACAGCGTGATGAACAGCGGAAAGACAATCGCGATCGCACTGCTTTTGATGACCCATAGGACCGCCAAGCAGGCGAGTTGCAACAGGGTGTAAAGATGCACGACCCGTTTAGGGACACGTCGCATGTAGTGTGCTTGGGGGTACAGACTGCTTTCCATAGGCAGCAGCGTTAGCCGCTCGAGGAACTGATTTCCCTTCATCGATACCAGCCCCATGAACAGGAAGACGCCGTACAGTACCGCCATCGGAACCATCTTTAATAACGCCAATGCGATCAGCGACCCGCCGATACCCAGATGAATGAGTAAACCGGTCAAGCGTGTTTCGCGGACGTGAATGACCCGGTCGCGTCGCTCGCCGCTTCGCGTCACCACCTCTTCGACATCCGCCAAGCTGCGAATGTGATTCAGCGATCGCACGGTGGCCGCAACCAACCATGGAAGTCCAAACAGGCTGAAGACACCGGTCAGCACGCCGATCACGCCGAGGTCCCAGTGATACGCGGGCCCTTTCTGCAGTCGATGATCCGGGCTGTTGACCAAGCGAGCGGTGATGTTTTGGTCCAGGAAGATCAGCACGGCACCCAGTAGTCCCGGGATTGCGGAGGCAAGCCATACCCATTGTGGCGCATCCATTGGATTGACGAACCATGATCGTCCGCCATGAAGCGAGGGGGCAAATTCATTGGGGATATCGAGTTTTGCCAGTTCCACATTGCTCAGCCAAAACGCGACCGCACTCATTGCGACCAATGCAATCGTGGGGCCAAAGTCGCCCAGCAGTTCACGCATCCACGGCAATAAAAAACGACTGCGGCGGAACGCTTGCAGGTTCATTGCCAAGTACAGGGTTCCAAGTGCTAGCAGCAGCGTCAGCAACGCATGCGACGGGTTGGCGACATCGTTGATGTCTTGGGATTCGCGGGCCAGCGACGAGAGGGCTTCGTAGATATAGATCACCGAGATCAATGCCGCAAAGATTTCGTCGGTGAAACGCGTAAAGAATCGCATCAACGCGCTTGCGTCGGTAACCGCTAACAGGATCGTCAAACCGCCGGCCCACAGACTGACGCAAGCGTACGTCGGTAAAAAAGGGATTTCGAGTTGTACGCATAAAGTGTAAAGCGTCGTGATGAACACCAACAACGGGCCGGTGGTCCCGATGATGATGAGGGGTTGACCCGAAAACAACGCATACAAGACTCCGCCGATCGAGGCTGCTAAAATCGTCTCGACTGCTCCGATTTGTCCGCCGGTCGCCACGCCCATGATCCCGCCAAACGTGACGGTCGGGGCCAAACAGGCAAAGAACAAAAACATGATCGAAGCGATGCTTTTGCCATGCACCCCATCGCGAAAATCGGAAAAGTAGTATGGCAGTCGGTGGCGAAAATCGTCGATCAATCCGCCCGCAACGCGACCCGTCCAACGCAACCCCTTGTGAACGTCGACTTCCGCTACCGGTGCGGTTGGAGCAATCCGAGTCTGAAAATGCTGGAACGCTTCGGTTAGCCCTGCCGCGTCCTTGGCATGGCGAAGTTCGTAACGCGCCTCCGAATCGCTCATAAAACGAGCAATCGCGGCCAGCGTGTCGATATGACGCCGCGCGGCTTGGTCAGGACCGACTAGCAAGAAGATGTACGAAACCCCGACACCGTCCAGCGCTCCCGCATTGATCGGGTGCCGCAAGCGGGCAAAAACAACCAGCGGTTCGGTTAAGATTTCGCTATAGGCATGCGGTACCGCAACAGCCTGTCCAATCGCCGTGGCCGCGGTGTGCTCTCGCTGCAACAGCAATGAGAGAATGGGATCTCGTTGCTCGGTGGCGATCGTTCCGCGGCGAGCAAGTTCATGGCAGATCTTACCCAGCGCCTCATCAAGGCTCGATGCTTCAAGGTCCAGGATGCATCGATCCTCGCTGAAAGATTTTTCGAGCAACTCCATGCTGTCTTGTCCACTTTCGCGTTGATTCGGTCAGGATGTCGCCTAAGAGTATGCCATATCGGGAGGCATGCGACGATTACAGAAGCCGTGATTGACGAACCAAAATGAAAAAGGACGCCAAAATTGACACATCTCGGCGTTGGTCAGCAGCCTAGGAACGAGCTTATTTCGCTGGCGATTAACGAAAAGGGCTTAGTCGATCATCCGACTACAGAAGAACGTCAACGACTTCTTTGGACGAATCCGCTGTTTTGCGTGGGCCTGTTGGGTTCTGCGATTCTTCTCGCAGTACCAGCAGTTCCGCGCGGACTTCATTGAACAATTCCGCGATATCGCTCCAGTGATCATGTTCACGAAAGTTCAAGGGACGTGGGCTCTCACCCGCGATCAAGCGTTGCAATTCGCCTCGCAGTCGACAGATCGGACCGGCAAATCGGTTCGTGGTGGCCAGCAGGTCGTAGGCTGCAATCGGCAAAATGACAAACAGACCTGGGATCCAGGTAATCGCGTCATCAAGACACTCGATCATCCGTTGGTTTGTGGTGCCCTCGCGATCGGACAGGAAAACAGTACAGCAGAAGACGACGCTGTAGTACAGGACCGCGGCAAACGCGTAGAGTGCCACGCGGCGTAAAATGGCCCCTTGGACATGCGGATCGGCAATCACATGTTTGCGAGTCGAATTCGACGAAAATCGTTTCAGGTCCATCACATTTTGTCCGCAGAATTGTCCGTTGTTAGCACTAGCTGCCGAACGCACCGTCAATCGCATTGCCCGACGTCACGAAACTCTCTTGGGTCTTGGTGGCCAAGAACGAGACCGAGCTGATGCAAACGGCGAGAATCAACGCCAGCATCACCGCGTACTCGACGGCCGTTGGGCCGTCTTCTTCGCGTAAAAATTCGACGACCGCACGTTTGTAGGATGGCTTGATCATGATGGTAAGTTCTTGTCTGTATTGCATCGCGTTGCTGGCTTGCCCCAAGCACGTTCATTAAAAGCCAGCCATTCGCTTTTAATACATTCTTCGAAACTTGTGCTCTGTTATCAAAACCATAGTGCGCTGTGGCGCGTAGTACGGGGGGCTTCCGTAGGGTCGTGCTGATTTTGTGCGATAGATGGTCGAAGAGGCTGGATTTGCCGATTAGATTGATCATTCATCACATACTCAGCCCGGTGGGGGATTCCCCTAGGATTGGTGTTCCATTTTTAACAGCGGCCTCGGGGGGCATCTCTCGCAAAAAGGGCCTCCAAAACGCCCGCCAATGGCGGCCAGAGACGAATCGATGGTGGCTGTATCGCCACGATGGGTTTGTTAACCTGTAGACAATCGTCTTTTTCCTCAATCACCGCCACGTAACATCAGCATGCTCGGACCCGTATTTAATCGCGAAGCGTTGGTCGTCCCGAAACGGCCCAAGACTTACCTCAGTCGAGGCGTCTACGTGCTGGTGCTGTTTTTGCTGCTATGCACGGGTTATTTGGTGCTCGACGGCTCGCGATCGCTGTTGACGACTTCCGATTCGGCTCGTTTTGGCGGTTGGATGTTCGCCTTGTTGTCGCCATTGCAATTTTTGGTGCTCAGCAGTTTGGCGGCGGTCGGAGCCGCCAGTAGTGTCGCACAGGAAAAAGATCGCCGTACCCTGATACTGCTATTGATGACGCGGCTGAGTGGTTTTGAGGTCGTGGTAGGCAAATTGACGGCCAGTCTGCTCGGTCCGCTCTCGATGCTGGTTTGTGCCTTGCCTCTGTTTTTGGTGCTGCCACTGCTTGGTGGCGTCTCGCCCGCACAAGTGCTAAGCGTATTTGTGGTCACCGCCGCAACCATTGTGTTTGCCGGTTCGGTCGGTACCGTCGTGGGGTTGTGGCGAGAGAAAACGTTTCAAGCGATCGCGCTGACGGTGTTGTTGTTACTGATGTACATGGCAATCGCCGAGATGGTTGCGGTCATCGGCGGGGTTCCCGAGACCATCGCGTTGGCGCTGAGTCCGCCTCGAGCTCTGCTGGCCGCCGCCTCGCCATTAGCCAGCCTGTCGAGCGAGACGGCGATCGGGATCACCTACTTTGTCGGCGTGTCGGTCTGTATGTCGATCGCGACATTGTTGTTTGGCGTGATGAAGGTTCGAATTTGGAACCCGTCGCGTGACGTTCGCTTGAAAGCACCTGAACCGGAAACGTCCGAAGAACTACGCGAGTATTCTGAACCAGCAACCTGGAAAGTGCGTCAGGCGCGTCAGGTGTGGAAGAATCCAATTTTGTGGCGCGAGATCATGACCTGGGCTTACGGCCGCAAAGTGGTGGTGATCCGAGTCGCCTTTGTTGCATTGTTCTTGTTGGTTACCGGCGCCCTTTATTTTCAAATTGAAAGCGGAGTGGCGATGGAACCCGCTGGCCGAATCGGTCGCGCTCTGCCGGCGGCGACGTTGCCATTGGCGGCATTGGGCGTGATTAGTTTGGTGTTGGTGAACGCGTTGGCGGTCAATGCCGTTACGGGGGAGCGTGATGGATTGGCTCTGGACTTGTTGTTGGTGACCGATCTTTCGCCGAGTGAATTTGTGTTTGGCAAATTGCTGGGGGTGCTTTATGTTGCTAAAGAAATGATCCTGCTGCCGCTTGCGTTGGTCGTTTATTTGGCGGCCAACGGCGTCATGACGGTCGAGAATGCGACGTATATCTTTGTCGGTGCGATCACGTTGTATGTGTTTGTTTCGATGTTGGGCATCCACTCGGCCCTGAACTATGTGGCCGGACGGACCGCCACGCTGGCGAGTCTTGGGACGGTCTTTTTTCTTTGTGTTGGTATTGCGATTTGCATGACGATCATGGTCAGTTTCCGTGGCGCATTCCAGCTTCAATTGGCCCCCTTCTTGGTGATGATTCTCGGAGGTGGAGCGGCGCTTTTCGCTTCCCTTGGGTGGCGGAACCCGTCGTCGGCCATCTTTGCCGCTTCCTTCTTGTTGCCCTTGATCACGTTTTACGCGATCACTCAGTTCTTGTTGCAAACCGACCATCTGTTTGTCGTGTTTTCGTTGGTCGTCGGTTACGGATTTACAACCGCCGCGATGATGATTCCTGCATTGAGCGAGTTTGATGTGTCGCTTGACCGCGATCGCGGCGCCGGTGGAGATTCCGCTTGAGTTCCCTGTTAGCGGCTTGGGGATGGCTGCTGGTGATGGGAGTGTTGATCCTGCTAAGCGCACTCTTTAGCGGCAGCGAAGCCGCCTTTTTTTCGTTGCCTCATCGCGAGCGTTTGCGACTGAAACGCCGCGGCGTGACAGGACGAATGGCCGCATCCATGTTGGATGATTCGGATCGCTTGCTGTCTGCCATCTTGTTTTGGAATCTGTTGATCAACATGACGTACTTTGCGATCGCGTCGATCGTTGGTACCAAGTTGCAAGACGATCCGGCGGGCGGTTCGTCGCTAGCGGTCGGGTTCACCGCCGGAAGTTTGATGATGATCATCTTCTTTAGCGAGATGTTGCCCAAAAGTATTGCGGTGCTCGCTCCGGCGCGGTTGTGTTTGCTTGTCGCTCCGCCGCTGAACATCGCGGTCAAAATCGTTGGGCCGGTGTTGCCGCTGGTCAAAACCACCAACCTTGCCGTTAGCCGTTTGATTTGGCCGTCGTTTCGCCCCGAGCCTGAAATCGATCTTGCCGATATTGAACGAGCCATTGAATTGGGGACCGACGATGCGGCGCTGCTGCAACGCGAGCGAATCGTGCTGTCGGGGCTCGTCGAAATGGCGGAAATTCGCGTTGCGGAACTGATGCGGCTGCGGAGCAAATTGCAGTTGTATACCGTTGACGAAGTGCATCAGATTCTCAGCCAAGATCAACCGCTAAACGGTTACGTCTTGATCACCGATACCGATGGACAATCAATCAACGCCGCCATCAGCGTCCGGTTGTTGCGGCCCAGCCAGATCGATGACCTCGCCAATGCGATGGAACCGGTGATCTATGTCCCCTGGTCGGCGCGAGTGTCCCAAGTGCTCGACCAACTCAACGACGACGACCGCAGTGTGGCTGTGGTTGTGAACGAGTTTGGCGAAGTGATTGGGGCGGTCACGATTGACGATATCCTGCAATACGTTTTTGCTTCGCGGCACACGCACGAGATGGATACGATTGGCGAAGCGACCATCCAAATGCTCGAAGAAAATCACTACCGGGTCCACGGATCCGCCAGCGCGCGTGCGCTCGCCAAGCGATTGGGGATCGAAACGGTCGAAGAGGGAGTGACCACGGTGGCAGGGTTGATCCAGCGGCATAACGAACGGCTGCCGCGAGTCGGTGATCGTGCTCCGCTAGATCGCTACACGCTCGAAGTCGTCGAAGAAAAGGACGATGCCGTCTGGATCGATGTTCGCGTGGTGGATGAGCGTCTCGATTCGCCGGAGACAACATCATGATTATCGCGATCTTGATCTTTGCGGTGGGGCTGCTGCTGAGCGCGTTTTTTAGTGGTAGCGAAACGGGGCTGTACCGCGTATCACGAACCCGTTTGGTGCTCGATGGGCTCAGTGGTTCACGTATGGCGCGAGGCGTCGTGTGGCTGTTGAATCATCCTGCGATCTTTGTCGCGACGATGTTGGTCGGTAACAATATCGCCAACTATCTGGTCAGTCTTGCGATCGTGATGGCAGCACTGATTTTGTTTGGTGTCGATACCAGTGCCGAGCTGATCGGTCCGGTGCTGATGACGCCTGTCGTATTTGTACTCGGCGAACTGTTGCCGAAGTACTTGTTCTTTCACGCCCCCTATCGGTTGCTGCGAGCGACCCGCCCTGCCCTGCTGGTGGCCACCCTGCTGTTTGCCCCGGTCACGATCCTGTTGGGATTGCTTGGTAACGCGCTGCGATTGCTGACCGGCGAGACCCCGTTTCGCGTGCGATTGACCATGGCTCGCGGTGAATTGGATCAAGTTTTACGAGACGGTCACGAAGCCGGTATCCTTGCGGCCGGCCAGCGTGTGTTGGCACAAAACTTGTTCGAAGTCGGCAATCAGCCTGCCGTGTCGTTCGGAGTGCCGCCGCAACGATTGGCGATCGTGCAAGCTCCGGTCAATGTTTCCGAAGCGAAACAACAAGCTCGCCGCCGCAACCATCCCATCGTGCTGGTCCAGCGAGGCGGACGGATTATCGGGTTTTTGCGTTACGCCGATTTGTGTGTCGCCAATCCACGAGTCGATATCAAACCGGTCATTCGTGGACGAACCACCGATCGACATCTGCGGATTTTGTTGCGACTGTATGATGCCGCAAGTGATGTGGCAGTGTTATTCGATGATCACGGTGATATGCGATCGGTGGTCACTCGCCGGCAATTGCTGCAGCCGCTGATCAAGTAGTTTTGACGGCGCTCGGTCACTTGGAATAACCGAGCGTTCCGATCACCATCAACATCTCGTCACAGGTGATGTAACGGCGGTGATGTTCCAATTTGTACTGGTCGATGGCAACCGCGAGTTGACGTCCCTCTTCGGAGAGTCCGCTGTGCGAGCTGCCGAATTGACGACGCTCTCCTCGTGGCTTGGATGCGTCTTTGGCTCGACGATCGACAAAAGCATCGTGAGTGGACGCGGGTTGGCTCGACACCGAAAAGTTTTCCGGAGTTACCGCTGACAGATAGTTTGTAGGCACATTGGGTTGTTGCATCAGTTCACTCTTAACTAGATGAGCATGGTAATCCGTTAAAAGCCTACCTTGCAAAATAGCAGGACGCGGTGTTCGCGTCTCTTTTCGCGGAGGTTTCTCGTTTTCAGTGAACGAAGACACACGGTGCCGAGTGGAATAACCGGTACCATCGACATAACACGTCGCGGAAACCGGTTGCGACGGAGTGATTCGCAACCGCAATTGCGTTATCGCAGACTCGCGGGCGTGTTGATTCCATGTTCTTCGTTGGCCAGCCGCTCTTGTTGTTTTTTGACTTCGTTCGCCCAGTTCGCCTCGCCGCCTAGTGCGTTGGGGCCTACGAGGGTGGGGTTCAGTTTCAGGGCCATCGCGAGCGATTCTTTGGCGGCTTCGACGTTGCCTTGATCCAACAGCAGCGTGGCGAGTTCTAGACGCGCGGTCGAGTCGCTGGGATCTTTCTCGGTCGCACGCACGAAACACTTTTGAGCCTCGTCGCTGCGTCCAAGTTGTCGCATCGCAATCCCTTGCAGCACATCGGCGCGAGCCGGTGTCGCATCGGTTCCCATTCCGTCTTGCAACCGATCAAGCGTCGCTAGCAGGCGTCCATAGCGATGGTCTTGGTGGTAAATTTCTGCCGCCTGCAGTTGGACTTCGGGGAAATCGGGTTGCAGTGCCAACGCACGATGATACGCAGCCAGTGCGTCGGGCAGTTGGCCTGCCGCGAGCAAACAATCGCCTCGCAGCGCCCACACGTCCGCCGAGGTGCGAGCCGTTGCCAGTGCAGCAAGACTTTGCTGCTGAGCCTCTTGGTCGCGTCCCACTTCCAAGTACATGCGGCCAAGTCGCTGGACTCGTTTGGGGTCGCTGGCGCTAAGCCGGACCGCTTGTTCCATGTGCTCAATCGCCGCGTCATGTTCGCCTCGTTGCCAAAGCGATTCCGCGAGTCCCCAATGGGCACGGTCATCGGCACGAGAAACATCCAAGGCGTCGCTGAAGAGCGTTTCGGCGACATCCCACTGGTTGTTGTGCATGGCCTTAAAACCCTGGCCCGACAACCGCCGAGCCGCAATCGATTGTCGACTTTCACCGATCCGCCGAATCGAGCGGCAGCCGGCTAACGCCAACACCGCTATCATCAGTATCATGAGGGCGAAATTCGATTTCATTTCAGGGCGATCGCGTTGGGAAAAGAACGTTCTTTGCTCCTTTTAGCAAGATTTCCCTGTTAAAAGCAATGTAAAGATCGCTGATCGGGGCCACTTCCGCAGCTCTTCTTGGCAATGTCCTTTTCCTGACCAACGTCCCTTCCACGGCGGGGTTCGGCATCGTCGATCTTCTCCGTCCACTACGCAAATTCAAAACGAGAAAATGCCAGCAACTTTTGACGAATTCGGACTTCGTTTCCTGTATCCCGATAACTGGACATCCGTGGTTGACGAGGAAGAAGGGGGCAACAGTGCGACCCTGCAGCTGCCCAGCGGTGGATTCTGTTCAATCGTCCGTGACCAGAGTCAGAATCTGGACGAGCAGCTTGTCGACGAGATCCGCGATGCCATCATCGTCGAATACAACGAGGTCGAATCAGAGATCCTGCCCATCGATTCCTTTTTTGACAACGGCTTGGCGGTCGATCTGAAATTCTACTATCTCGATCTGCTGATCATGCTGCGGACCATCGTGACCCGGATCGCTGGACAGCGGTTTGTGATCCAGATCCAAGCCGAGAGTCGCGACTTTGATGCCAACGAAATGGTCTTCGGCGCCATTTTGAAACAGCTCCGCGAATGCGATCCCAGCGACGACTAAATCGTTGATCGCTACACGGTCATCAACGTTGTTACGTTAGCCGTTTGGGCGCTAGCCCCGGTTAGCAGGCGACGAAACCGTGGCTAGCGCCAAAGCGGCCAACTAAATCAGCAGTCTGCTTCGTCGCTGGTAACGGCAATAGGGCGGATGAAAAACTCACCCCTATTACCGAATGTCAACCGCAAAGACTTAGTCGTTCAGGCTCGCGCCGCGAGCGTTACCAAAGAAGGCGGCGTTGGCGCCGCGCCGCACTGCCACGAAAAGCCACTCTGGACTAGACCAGGTCTTGCTTTCGCTTTTTGCGGCGGTTCTTGCTGCATTCGCGGCACACGCCGTGGATGATCATGCGGTGACCCGAGATGCGGAATCCATGCTCGACGCCGATTTCTTCCAGCAGCTTGGTGAGTGGTTCGCTCTGGAACTCGAACAGCTCGCGACAACGTGTGCAGTACAGATGGTCGTGCTGAGGGTAACCGTAATCGTGTTCGTAGACCGTGCGTCCCTCGAGCTGGAAGCTTTTCAGCAGCCCGGCGTCGACAAATTCACGCAGCGTACGATAGACCGTCGCGCTGCTGACATAGTTCTTGGCCCCTTTGCGAGGCAAGCGGTCAATCAGTTCGTCGGCATCAAAATGGTCGTGATGGCTAAAGACTTGATCCACCAACGTTTTCCGTTGGCTGGTTTGTCGAAGCCCACGCGTTTGCAAATACTCCTCAAAACGCTCTTGAGGGGTTAGCGAAACGTCAATCGGCTGAAGCGAAGGAGATGATGAGTCTGACACGTTGACAAGTATTGGCGGTAGCGTCGGTGCATTGCGGGGCGAATTTCGCCGTCCCAACAGAGGAAACAGCTCGCGGTGGTCCTCTTCAAAGAGTACACCAATTCTGCGAGCTGTTTGAATGCCCTAACACTGTCTTACCGCATATTTTCGACTTTGACCACGCCGAATCGGGGAAAACCGATTCGGGATCGCTCGTGCGAGTGTCACTGCACTATGCGAACTGGTCTAACATCCGCTCCAAAGCGGCGTCCATCTTCTCAGGTGTGTCGTAATTGCCGCTGGCAATTTGGCGACGAAGGTCGGCCACACGGTCGATGCGGATCTCTCCGCCACCGGCGATCGCACCCTCAAGTCGGTTGACGCCCGATGCCGCACTGCTGATGTCGAGTTGATCCACAGGAGCTGCGGATTTCTTCGGCGTCGCTAGATTGGGGGTCGGGGATTGGGTTCGTTGTGCCCCACCTGCGTTTTGCGAGGCGGACATACGAAAAGGGCCAAAAATTTGCATAATCTGATTGCTCCCGTTTGGGACTGGTGACTCCCATCAAACCACCCGTAACTCAGTGATGAGTCGCCGTGGGTTAGTTCGATGGATGCGAAAGCGCGTGAATTGACCGGGCCTATCCAGCAAAATCTTCCTTGAGATCACTTGATTTTGACCGTTTCCGCTTCGGTCGTCAGCGCCGCTATCCTTGTCCCAGGATGCAATCCGTCGTAGCGAAAAGAGACTTTCGTCAGCGCGAATCGGGCGGAAACATTTGTTTCATCGTCCATCGACCGCGACAACTTCAATCAATTTGATCACCGTGCGGTGCACAAATTGAATCCCAGGGACGCTGCGGAAGTTAGCAAACTCGTGAAACAACGGGCAATACCGGTTTTTCCGACTTCTTGAGCCAATCCAGAAAAGATCGAGAATTTTTTTTTCAAACCCTCAAGTTGCTTACCACAAATTCAGTACGCTGACCAAATTGTGGTGCTGATCGGTCCACAACGGCGCGTCGCGAAGTTGCTCTGCACTCGCTGGTTGAGCCGTATCCATCGCCGGGTGATCCCAGATCGGATTGTCCGCGTCCGCCAAAATGACCCAGCTGGAATTTCGTACGCTGATCGCATCGTCACCGATTCCGTAAACGACTCGGCTCTCCAGCGATGCGTGCTTCGCCAACCGGTGGACCAACGGAACCAGATCGAGATGGTTGTTAGACACATGCACGGCAAATACCCCTTCGGACGCCAACCGGGTGCGATAAAGGTCAAATGCTTCGGTGGTCAAAAGGTGCGCGGGAATCGCATCACTGCTGAAGGCATCCAGCACGATCAGGTCGAAACGATGGTCCTGCATCCGTTCCATCACCAACCGGCCATCCCCGAGATGATGCCGAATTGTCGACGGACAATCACTCATGAAGGTAAAATGTTCGCTAGCGATTCGCTGGATCGCAGGATTGATTTCGATCATGTCGAACTCGTCCTCCGCTCGGCCGTAGCTGGCGAGCACGCCGCAGCCCAGACCGATCACGCTGGTTTTGATCGACGGCGAACGTTCTTGCAGTACCGAGATCACGCGGCCAACACCGCTGTCGTAATAGTAATAGGCGGTCGGTTCTGACGCCGCGTCCCCCGGTCGCTGCATGCCATGAATGGTGCGGCCATGGACCAAATGCGTCCCTTCCTCGTCGCGATGCACTCGCAGTACTCCAAAAAAGTTGCGGTCCGAAGCGATTGCCGAGGCGTGGCCTTTCATCGACAAATCAATGATCGGCAACGCCATCACCACCATCACCACAATCTTGACTCTCCGCGCGGCGTTCCAGTCGTAGTCGGCCAGCTGCCAACCTCGACTGGCGAAAAAGATCACGACGGCTAACGCCGAAGCAAGCGACAACGCCAACGGCAGTTCGGTGAAATTGTTGAATAACAACGGACAAACTACCGCGACAATCAAACCGCCGATCGCACCGCCTGCGGAAAGTAACGCATAGTACTGGGTCAACCACTGTGGCGCCGGCTTCACGCGAGCGACCTCGCCATGACATAACAAACACACGCCCAATAGCAGCACCATGTAACAACTGGCTTCGGTGAGCAGTTGAAACGAGAAGGGCAGCAAATATTTGTTTCGGAGCGCTGCGATCGCCAAGATACTGACTAACGCAATCCATTTTGGTTTGTACCACTGTGGCGAATCAAAGCAGATGATAAAGCTGAGCAGATACAAACTCAGTGGTAGCACCCACAGAAACGGGATCACCGCGACGTCTTGGCAGACGTGATTTGTCACAACAAGCAGCAGCGTTGATGCAAACGCGGGCAGCATGACCCACGCCATTCGGTGTTGCCAGGGGATGGATGTGGAGCTGTTGGAAACGCGTGTGGATTCCGTCGGTTGCTTCTCGCTGCGATCGACGACGCGGAACAACCGAATCGCAACCACGCTTTGAATCAAGACGAAACCACAAAACATCAGTGACCACACTATCGATTGATGTGATACCGATAAAAACGGTTCGACCGCAAAGGGATAGCTCAGCAGTGCTAACAGCGACCCGGCGTTCGAAAGTGCGTAGAGCCGATAGATTTTGTCACTCGAATCTTGGTAGCTAAGCCATGCTTGGATCAGCGGTCCGGTACTGGAGAGCACAAAATAGGGCAGCCCGACGTGACACAACAACATCCAAAGCAAATAGAGTGTTGGTGATTCCGCACCGCTTGGTTTCCAGACATCGGACGGTTCAATCGGCAAGCTTAATGCGGCCGCGCTCAGCAGCGACAAATGGATCGCGCCTTGAATCGCGGGTTTACAATAACTTTTAAGAACGTGCGCATACAAATAGCCTGCAAACAACAGCAGCTGGAAAAACAGCATGCAAGTGGTCCAGACCGCGGGCGTGCCACCAAACCACGGCAATACACACTTACTGATCACCGGTTGGACTTGGAAAACCAAAAACGCGCCAAGCAGTGTGGTCGCGGCAAACCAAAGGGTCGACAATCCGGTTTGTTCCGGTTTTGCGGTCGGAGAGGGACGATGGCTCATGGATTCGTTTTCGCAGGCAACGGTTGAGGCAGGCAAATTACGTAAATGCGGACACGCGTTGGGAAAACCTAGGTTACGGTTCGCCTCCGTGGGGGGATGAATCCGGAAATTGCCCTGGTTCAATTGGGATCGATTAGCGGTACGATAAGCTTGATAATGGACGTTCATCGAAAGCGTCAAACGTCCCCACCTCTGAGTTCTCGCCCTTGTCGATCACCCCACCTCGAGACGAAGCGACCATTGCGGTGCGTCAACGCGTTTACGTCGACGCGGGCCGCGCGGCGGTATGGGGATTGGGCGTCAATGTCGTCTTGGTCATCGCAAAGATGTCGGGCGGGATCGTGACCGGCTCCGCCGCGCTGATTGCCGACGCGGTCAATTCGATCGGAGATGTCGCCAGTGCTCTGGCCGTCCGCGGAGCACTCAGTGTCGCCCAGCGGGAAGAGGACGACGATCATCCCTATGGTCATACCAAAGCCGAATCGATCGCCGGTTTGTGTGTCGCTTTGCTTGTCGCATTTAGTGCAGGATTGTTGGCGATAGAAACCGCAAAGCGATTCGGCGGCGAGCTGCGAGTTCCCGCCGTGTTGGCTGGTTGGATCGCAGCGGTCTGTGCGTTGGTCAAAGAGGTGACGTATCGGTTCACCGCCCGCGTTGCCCAGCGGCTCGATTCATCAGCGCTGCGAGCGACCGCGTGGGATCATCGCAGCGACGCATTGGGATCGGCCGCGGTTGCGATTTCGTTATTGGTGTCGCCGTATGTCGGTGCCTGGGGGCCGTACATCGACCCGATCGCCGCACTGTGTGTTTGTGCGATGTTAGTGATCACTGGGATTCGAATTTTCACCAGCACGGCACGCGAGATGATGGATCAACAAGCGGACGAGGCGACTGTCACGCGAGCTCGCGCCGTCGCCGAAGCGGTCGCGGGTGTGTCGTATGTCGAGAAGTTACGGATTCGCAAAAGTGGACTCGAATTTTTCGTCGAGATCCACGTGCAAGTCCCTGGCGAGATGTCGGTCCAAGAAGGCCACCGAATCGGCCACGACGTGAAAGACATGTTGTTGATCGAAATGCCGCGAGTCCGCGACGTCCACGTCCACATCGAACCCGACACCCACAGCGAAGCGTCCTAAAAAAACTCGTTCCCCAGGCTCTTGCCTGCCGAACCCGTCTTCATTCCCCCGGATCCGCCCACCAAATCGTCTCCCCCAATCATGAGCACGTGGTGTTGAGATCAACGACGTCTGCGAAGACGTCTAAACAATAATCACACCAAAGACCTCTCGGTTTTGCCCCGACTATTTCGATGCATCTTTTGAAGGATGGATGATGGGGGTGAAACCTGCTCGGATCGCTTCGACTGTACTTTTCGGCGTGTGAACTTTCACATTTTGACCATGTTTTGTTGATCCGAGTCGAAAGTAGCCACCTGCTGACCAACGAAACAGGCTTCGTTCGAGCCAAAGGCATGGCGAAGTTTCGTTTGGAAGGCTAACAATTACTCCACCGGGAAGACTTTGTAGCTCGGTTTGGAAAGTCTTCTGTCCGCTGCCCTGCTCCCATCTATCTTGCTGAAGCAATGCGTCGATTCGGTCAATCGAACATCGGCTGCCTAGCTCGTACTGAGGATTTCCGATGAGCCAAGCTTTCTTGAAATCGTTGTAGGCTTGTCGGCGGCATTCGGCGCACGGTCGATGACCTGCGGCCAAGGCAGTCGCTTCATCCAGAAAGAACAGTTCCGTATACTGATTGGGAGTCATCAACGAACGACGGCGGTCCTTGAACTGCAACTGGCAGATGATCCACCGTTTTACACTGCACACCGAACGAGTCAATCGTTTTTGATCATCATGTAAACAGCCGCGGTTGCCCATGAACATGCCGCGATCTGCCACGGCGACAATGTCACTGGTGGGAGAGACCCGGTTCTGCAAAGGCATCTTCATGCGAACTCCTATTTCTAAATTCGAGTGTTGACTGCGACAGCAGTCGCCGGGGACGTTTGATGGGTACGAAGAATCGCGGTGTGTTGGTAACAACACGTCGGAAAGTGGATGGTCTAAAATTTTGCAGGCGTTTCCACGATCGTCGTGCTCCAACGCCGAGTGGCGTTAACGGATCAATCACACGCTTGCGACCAATTTGTCGGCAACCCCACAAGCAGTGCTCAACGCCGAGTGGCGTTAACGGATCAATCACATTCATTTCCGCTCGATCGGCGCGATCGGTGTTGACGTGCTCAACGCCGAGTGGCGTTAACGGATCAATCACTCGTCGCCACGACGACAACGGGCGTGTTTCGGTATTAGTGCTCAACGCCGAGTGGCGTTAACGGATCAATCACTGAAACGGGTGGCGGGGTGGCTAGGTGGGATTGTGCTCAACGCCGAGTGGCGTTAACGGATCAATCACATTGCTGTACGTGATATAGACGTTGCCACGATCGTCGTGCTCAACGCCGAGTGGCGTTAACGGATCAATCACCTCCTCTGGCAGTCCTTTGAGTCGCGTATCAAACTTTGTCGGCAGTGCTCAACGCCGAGTGGCGTTAACGGATCAATCACAGTGCCGGAAGTTATAGCGGCGTCGGTGGAACGAGTGCTCAACGCCGAGTGGCGTTAACGGATCAATCACGCCGGTGTGGTAAAGGTATTCAACCGTTAAATCGTGCTCAACGCCGAGTGGCGTTAACGGATCAATCACACCAAACGTCGAAATAGATATGGGCTGGGATATTGTGCTCAACGCCGAGTGGCGTTAACGGATCAATCACTTGGCCTGCGACTTCATGATCTCGGCGATCTTTTTGTGCTCAACGCCGAGTGGCGTTAACGGATCAATCACCGCGTTGCTCGTCAAACGCTTTGTGATTTCTCGTTAAGTGCTCAACGCCGAGTGGCGTTAACGGATCAATCACACACAACGGAGCCGCGTTTCGCTGATCGCAAAGAGTGCTCAACGCCGAGTGGCGTTAACGGATCAATCACGTGATCGTGGGGAGTTGCCGCCAATCGGTGAAAATGTGCTCAACGCCGAGTGGCGTTAACGGATCAATCACTTCTGTTGCCGTCAAAAAATAGGCGTCGTCAATCGTGCTCAACGCCGAGTGGCGTTAACGGATCAATCACCTGGATGAACCAACGTTTGCGGTGACTTGTTGAGTGCTCAACGCCGAGTGGCGTTAACGGATCAATCACTGGCAGTGCGTTGTCGCCCATCCACGGCTGGATGTCGTGCTCAACGCCGAGTGGCGTTAACGGATCAATCACGGCAGGAAATTCGCGTGATTTACTTTTGATGTTTGGTGCTCAACGCCGAGTGGCGTTAACGGATCAATCACTTGCTCGAAACGCTGACCTTTGAAATGCAGCTGACGATGTGCTCAACGCCGAGTGGCGTTAACGGATCAATCACTCTGCGTTTCGGACGGCGTTCTCACCGACGTAATACTTGTGCTCAACGCCGAGTGGCGTTAACGGATCAATCACCCTGCCCGTTCGGTACAAGCAGACAGACGGCAGTGTCTGTGCTCAACGCCGAGTGGCGTTAACGGATCAATCACGCTCTACCACTGAGCTACCGCTTCGTAAAAATGCGTGCTCAACGCCGAGTGGCGTTAACGGATCAATCACCGATTTGTAGCCAGTCGGTTTCGGTCATTGCATATCGTGCTCAACGCCGAGTGGCGTTAACGGATCAATCACAAGCGTGTGTTCTTGGCTACTCGATCCAAACTCTGTGCTCAACGCCGAGTGGCGTTAACGGATCAATCACCAAGATTCCTCCGTCGCTGGTGATCGGTTCAAGGTGTGCTCAACGCCGAGTGGCGTTAACGGATCAATCACCAATCGCCTTGCCAAAGAAAGATATCATGGCTGAAGTGCTCAACGCCGAGTGGCGTTAACGGATCAATCACGCTACCCCACAGGCACCCAATGAGCTTTCCACGTTGTGCTCAACGCCGAGTGGCGTTAACGGATCAATCACAAATTGCGACTCGGATTTCTGTTCCTCCCATCACTTCGTGCTCAACGCCGAGTGGCGTTAACGGATCAATCACTTGGTCCAGTCGATCAGCGAGTTCGGGCAACGCGAGTGCTCAACGCCGAGTGGCGTTAACGGATCAATCACATCACTTGGGCTGCTATGACGCAGGCGTTTTGCGACATGTGCTCAACGCCGAGTGGCGTTAACGGATCAATCACGATGGAGTGAGGTCATGCGTAAACATCACCAATCCAGTGCTCAACGCCGAGTGGCGTTAACGGATCAATCACAGCACTTCACGTAAGTGGCAGCGATGCAACGACTTACCGCCTGCCTTTTCATGGGTGTCGTTACGAGAAGATACCGGTCGTGCTTTGCGGTTGCAATTGCGGTCTTCCAAAACGTGGTAAGCTCCTTCGCAGCAAAGACTTGCGACCCACTCATGCATCGTGGCACGAAACGTGAAGTAAAAAATTGAATGCAACAACCAGATTAACAAAGATCAACAGTTCCGGGGACCATCTCTTGGACCGCCAAGCTCCGATGCTTGAAAGTTAGAAGATTTCAAAACTGGGTGGCGGGTCACCCCAATCGCTGCGGTCGCCGCGTGAGTGATCGTTTACTTTTGCGGCACAGCGGTCGCACAGTGGAATGACGAGCAAATCGTCTTCGCTGGTCATCAATTCGGAAAGTTTCCAGCGTAGTTTCTCTAAACGCTCTGCAGTCGCGCGTACACGAAAGAGACTGTATTGAACCCGCTCACCGTACCCCTCGAGCAGTTTGGCAACCCGGCGCAGTCGCTTCGGATCGCGGACGTCATACGATACCAGGTTCCATTTTTGTTGTGAGGTCATGTGTGGAATCTGTTCTAGCGAATTCGAAGCTGACCAAACGCACCGCTGCTACCACTCCACTCTTTCTCCAATAGACGCAGTTCCAGCTCCACCATCCGACCGTACTCTAGCGACTGGTCGGTGTACGGGTCACGATACGATTCAGTCAACCGCGTTTCAAACAGCGTTATCGCTTTCTTGCGGCCTTTGTCGGACAACCAAACGTGTCCGGGGAAAATTTCAAAGTCGGAAGCCTCGTCCCATTGACCGCGGTTGAGACTGCCCACCAATGGCATTTCCCACAGCAGCGTGCGGAACAACTCCATCACGTCCATCACGAGGGGCGGAGCGGTCGTGCGTGGTTGGTGAAAGTAGCCGAACGCTGGTTCGAGGCCAATTGTCAAAATCGTGCGCTGGACAAGTCCAAAGATCATCGAGTAGCCGTATGACAGCAGGCAGTTCAGTCGGTCTCGCGGCGGGTGTTTGGTGCGGCCGTTCATGCGAAGGGATGCGGGCACACGATCAGAAAGAAGTCGGTTGAAAGACGAGAAATAGTGACGTGCCGCGATGCCTTCTTCGCCTCGCAGCGAATCGAGCGATTCAGCCTTTTCCGCTCGTGAGACCGCGCGGCGAATCATCTCAATATCGGCTTGCGCTGCCGCACGAGCGGTTTCATTACCACGGGTTCCCCGCAGCAAATATTGAAGCTGGAACTGAATTTTCGCGACCACTGTCACACGAGCCAACTGTAAACAAACGTCGGGTTGCGTCAGTGCGGTGAATTGTCGGATTCGTTGCCGGACTCGGCCTGGCGTTTCCACCATGCCAGTGACCCGTCCACCAGCAGTCACCCACTGAACTGCGATCTTTTCGTGGACACAGCCAGCGATAGCTTGCGAAGTGATTTGAGCTCCGCCATACAGCACCACGGCATCGACTTGTTCCATCGGGATTTTTTTGGTGCCTTCTTCGGTTTCGACGTGCAATTGCCTAGCCGATCGTTTGACAGTTGCGGGTACGGTGGTCACGTGCAACGTGCGGCGATCTCGTCGAGAGGGAAACAACGTGGCGCGATCACGTTCGCCTTCGGGCTGAGCAGTGATACGTTCTTCTTCGGGCAGACAGACGACTCGCAGGCTGCATCGGCGACAGAGTTTTTCGTTGTCGGTCACCGGCGGTCGATCGGTCGAACGACGAAGACGACGCATCATCTCGACTGCGGCATGGACTTCCGCACGAATAGCGTCATCGATGGGCACTCGAACGGTCAAGTTGTCTTGGTGATAACGAATGCGTCCTTCGGTGACACTTTGGCCGAGTTGTTCTTCGAGCAGCATCGCGTACGCAGCAACTTGCAACCGATCACTGGGCCAAGCCATCGGTGTCTTGTCGTTACTACTGGCTCGTTTGCAACGTCCCTTCTTGTGTTCGTAGGCGACCCAGTCGCTATCTCGGATGCGTGCTGCATCCACTTTGCCGAACAGTCCGAGCGAGTCCGACGAGACCTCAAATGACCGGAGTTCTCGTGAGTCATCGTCGAGTTTCGGAACCCGTTCTTCGTGCAATCGCCTTCCCGCGTACACGCGGTCATCGGCTTCGTACAAGCCTTCGACCTCTTCCAAGTAGAATAGCCTTTCACAATACAGCAACGCATGCAAAGCCATTACCCGGATCGGTGGTTCTTCGGAAGCAACAACGGTGACGTTAGAATCCGAGTTGGCGGTCATTTGTTTGTGACCATCATTGGATTTCGGATTTGAGGTAACCTCTTGACATTGGGAGGTTCGAGATTTGCGTCCATCAAACGCCCCAACGCGTTTCGTGTGCCCGACGAACCGACGTGATCGACCCATACAGGAAGCGTAAAGTTCCCACTCTTGTCGAGCAGGAACAAACGAACTGATTCGTCAGCCAAATTGGGAGCACGCTCGATTGGTAGTACTTCGTCGACCATGTGCGTACTTTCCCCCAAGCTCAATCCACCGAAACGCGTTATGCGATGACGGCCATCGTTCGTCAAGGACTCGGCCACACGATGCTGTAACGTGTCCACGTCTTGCTGCTCTTCTTCGCTCGAGTCCAGCCAAATAACTAGACGGACATCGGTCAATAGCTCTTGATAATCCGGGCGCACATTCGCACCGTTTCCCAAGCCGAGTTTCTTATCTTTGACTCGCCAGAGTTTACGAAGTACTGTACTCTCGTGAGGATGGCCGATCACGCCCGCTGTGCAACGAGCACCGATATGACGTTCACGATCGACTTCGCCAACCATCGACAATAGGAAACCGTAAACCGTCGAGGGGGCGGGAAGGGGCAGCGTTTCCCAATACTCGCGAGCCGCGCCGCGGCGAAACGAAGCGATGGGTACGGTCACGTACAAGCCAATCATGCCGACACCGTCGCGATGCGATCACATACCGCTTGTGTGGCTGATTTGATTCCTTCCTTCACCTCCGCTCCCATTTCGGCTAACGCTTTGCCTGAATCCGTCGTTGCTAATTCGCCGCCAATGATCAATTCACTTGCCTCGATATCGCCGGATCGCACACGACGGACGAGTTCTTCAGCCGAAAGTGTGTGGCCCGCATCCGGAGTCCCGAAGCAATACAGCAATCGCGGTGCGGGGTCTTCCGTCACACGAAACACAATCGCAGCGGGCGAGAAGTCGAACAAGAATCGTCCGTGATTTCCTGCGACGGTTCGAAGGTTCGCAATCGCTTGCAGTGCTTTGGCTGCACGATCGCTTTGCCTCAGACGATCAGGCGTCATCGCGATCCCGTATTGGTAGCGAGTCGCGTGAATTTCAGCTCCGTACGGAACCGGATTATTCCCCTTTTTAGCGGCTGAAGGCGTCGCGCCGGGTGAAGCGGCGTTAAAGGTCGTATCGCCTGCCCATGGCGTCAGGCTGACCGCACGAGTGACCTCCAAAACCGCCCGTCGCACCTTTGCCGATCCCGCTTTGCCTTCTTCCTTTGCGGCTTCCGCTGACATGTATCCGAGCAAGTCATCGTCGATGAACGTATCACCCCCTTTCTTGGCCCAACCATCGAAGCCAGGTTTTTTCCAGTCGTTGGATCGTGTGTCCTCGTTCCAAGTTCGGTTCGTGCCGCTGGACTCCATCGCTGCGAGATGTCTTCGTGTTTCAAAACGTATGGCTTCGGCGCTGACGGTGGTGTGAACAGCACCTTTCCAAATCAGTTTTTGGAGCGTGGTTGTGTTGCCTTCAGTCTCACCGCGGTTGTTCGCGGCAGTTCCATAATCGGTGACGATATTGGCGAAGATGTGCAGAGTCATTTAATAAGGTTCCTCGAAAATTGAAATAATAATTTTGATTGGGATCGCGTTTATGTAGCTAATGAATCCCCGTCCTCTGATGCTTCAGCCACCGCAGCGAGTTCCTTCGCTCCTTTGCCTTGGTAACTCGCTAACGCCAATAAAGCCAAGTCACGTGCGTGCTGCCAACCGGATTCGTCTAGCCACGGAAGCACGTCGGTCCAGTTCGCTTGCAACTCTTTGTTAGCTGGTACTCGACTGAACAGATCGCAAATTGAATGGCGAAATTGGTCGGCTGTTTTTGCACCGGAAAAGGCCAACCGCCAGCGATCGTATTCGCTGCGAAACCGATTTTGCATCGCGGCTTTCTGATTTGCTGTTTCACTGGCAATTTGCCCGTATCGTCCGCGCAACGCGTGATGGACGGCTCCGACGAGGGCCATCTGTCCAGACTTATCCCAAACGTCTGCATTGATCATGCTTATCAATCCCGTTCGTTCAAAAGGCAAGCGATCACGAAATGGTTTTCCGTTTGCCGGATCGCGGTCAACAAACAGTTTTGTAAATCCAACAAACCAATCACGACGATGAGCCAAATTGTCGGCGATTAAAGGCCGCACGATACTATCGCTCCAAAAGAACTCCTCGCGTTCGATGGACTTGGCTGTATTGCCTTTGCCGGATTTCTCGGTCACTTTTCGAGACGCTTTCCGGGGAGCAAAATAGTCTTTGGCGTAACGGAATATTTCCAGTTGTCGAGCGTCTAGTGGTTCTATCTTGTCGGCAGCAACTCGCGACTTTTGTTGAGTGGCCCACGCAGTGGGGCGGAACACAAACGCCGTCACGGAGGCAACCGCAAGTTTCTGTTGAGTGTCATCACCTCGCAGCCGAGCGTAGAGTTGCAAGACCGCATCACCACTGCCGCCAATCAGGCAGTCACGGTAGCTCTGAGGTGTGATTTTGCGTCGATTGACGGCGAACAATTGCAGGTCTTGTACATCCGGCACCAGCAATACGGCAGAGCCACGGTTGATTGGTAAAGCCAATGTTCCGATTGGGGCGAAGTAGGCAGCCAGCAGTTGTGGCACGCTACCTTCATACTTCGTTTGCCCCGCGAATCCATTGTGTCGTACGGCTGCACCTGGATAGAGCGTTCCAGGGAGCTCGGCCGTTTTTTTCGATAGCGTTCCGCTCTTTTTGTCGACTAAGTCTTGGTAGCCGTCTTGGTGCTTGTACCAGTCAATTTCGCGGAATGTTAATTCAAATTGATTGTCTTCAATCGGAATGGATTTAGTGACATCTGACTTCCCTCCAGCGCGAGTTTTCCCATGCTGCAAAAACGTCAGCAGTAATCCGCGTTGAAGATTGATTCGCACTGATTGTGGTTGTTTGCCGATATAGGTCGTTGGCAAGTCGATGGTTCGCTCGTTCAAACCGAAGGCAATCCGGAAAATTGGCTTGAAGACGTCCTCTACTTTTTCTGGATCAGCGAAATTGAATCGTATTTTGTCCGAATTCAAATTCCACGGAACACCTTCGTCAACCCAAGACTCGGGGATTTCATCTTCGTCATATTGATCGCTTTGAATCGAACGTTCGATCCATTGCAACGTTGTTGCCAGTCCGCCCAATCCCGCACGAAGTAACAGGTCCATCTGAGGATCAAACAGGCTGACTTCCAAATGGTCCGGTGGCGCGGTTTTCAATTTAGCTGTCTTGGACATCATTGGTCTCCTGGCAAGGAACAAATACACCACACCCCATATGCCGCCGCCCACCAATCCCGCCAGCGAGTACTTTTAGCGAAGACTCGTCGTCGAGTTTGGATAATGTCGTCTCAAAACCGAGTATTTCGTTTTGTTTCACGCGAATCGTTCGTTGACGCCCTACGCTGATCTCCGCCTCCGCAATTTCCAGTTTGTCGAGTTGTCGCTGTACGGCTTCTGTGAATTCATTTGGTTCAAAAAAGCCTTTAATCGTTACAAGGCGAGCACGTAATCGCGAAGCGGGTTCGATTTGCTGGACTGTAGGAACGCCAAGGGTGAGAGGACGCCCCGCTAGCGAGATCTGTTTGCCAGCGAGCGGAAGAAACTCGCCAACACGATCGACTGTTGTACGAACGACTAAGCGACTCGACCTCGTCAACGCCATTTGCCTCCCGCCGACTTGTCGGCCAGCGATTGGGGCCAATGCAAACCCGTTGCCACCGTGAACAGTCGGTATCAACTGAGTGACCGCTCCCAGCAATGCATAGCCATGATCGGCCGGGATAGGAGATTGCCCCTGTGCCGGGAACGACAGTTCAATTAATTGCATCAAGGTCAGTGATCCTTTGTTAGATTTATGCATGCGTTGAGCACCTACATTTCGGTTGCCAAGGTTCATGATGGGAAGCCAAAAATACGTTAACGCCATCGGCGATCAAAGAATCACAAAGGTGCTCCACACGGCACCTGTTTTGGGGCAATAATCGATTGCGGTGTCCGAAGCGACGGGGAAGCCTCCGTGTCGAAGGTCGTTCAGTTTCCAGTTGTCACTGGTTGGATAGTTCATGGGTAATGTGTAGGCGACGACTGAACGATCTCGCTTAATTTCCTGCAAATCGTTTTCACGAATCACGGTAACTCCGTATCCGGCGGCGCGAATCGAGTCGACGAGGGTTTCCATCCCGCCAGTGAGCCAACTACTTGTTTCGGCTTTAACCTTGCTCGTTGTATCGATGGCTCGCCACGCGTCGACGAGTTGCGATTGAGAGATTGGCTCTGCGCCCAAGTTGCTTAACCATGCTCGCGCCTGTTCAAGTTCACTTTGGTCATACGGTGCCGATGAAAATTCACCGTCGTCTCGTATAGGTTCAATTACTACGAATGGTCGAGGTGGGCGTTCCTCCTCGGGTTTCCCTGGGTGGATTGCGCGGTTGAGTCGTCCAAGTCTTTGGATAAGTGCGGGAATCGGAGCGAGTTCAGTAATAAGCAAGGTCGTATGCTTCAGGTCCAATGACATCTCGGCGACTTGACTCGTCGTTGCACAGCCAGCGTCGCGCGAATCAAACATCGCGGTCACTTCGTTATGTCGATCAACACGATCTTTGTAAATAAATCGACTGTGGTATACGCTGGCGCTGCAGTCAGCCAGTTCGATGCCGAGTTTGCGAGTTCGCTCGACCGTATTGCTGATCCAAAGCACGCGTCCACCCGAATCAAACTCATCGCGAACAAGCTCTAATGCATCCTCTCGCGTCAAGGTCTCGTCCGACTGATAGCGAATGTATCGAGGCAGTTGCTCGAGATCTCTCGGTCCAGGAACACGGCAAAAGCTCCGTTTGGCCTTCTTAGCAGCTTTTTCAATGGCCTCTCGACGGGATATCGGCAGACTCGCCGTCATCACGAGCACCGGAATGCCCGGCAACTCACGCAGAAACGTTAATAGATTCCCGAACAATACGTCGTCATAAGAATGAACCTCATCAAACACAATTGCTGATTGTGATATTGCGGGCCAGGAGTACAAACCGCGTCGTTGGTTTTGCAGAATCAGTAGCAGCGAGTCAACGGTGCAAGCAACGATTTTAGTATCCCAAGCCTTGAGCGATTCGACACGGACAGAGGCATCGTCCATATTGTCGTCGAGTTCTCGCGTCCCAAGTATCTGCAGCTTGTCGTATTGCTGGCGACTATGAAACAAATCCGCCCCATCGATGACCGATTGTTTGGACGGATCATTTGTTTCCGCTTCCAATAGATAGCTTTGAAATCCTGCTGTTGCGGTGCCCGTCGTCGGGTAGCAGAACCAAAGTCGCCGCCCAGCGTGTTGCTGGCTAGCCCACATGTAGGCGGCGACTGTTTTGCCGCTTCCGCAACCTGCTTCGACCAGTGTGATACTGGCGTCAGAATCGGCAATCGCTCTTTGAAATTCTCGTGGAGAATGGCTTTCGAGGCGATTGGTCACAATCGATTCGATTTGCCCAGGTGCTGGGCGTCGATTCAAAGTTTCGGCGATCCAACTTTGTCTCTGTGACTCGGTGTCGATGTGTTCCCACAATGCCGATCCAGCGACATCACTGGCGACGACGCACGCTTTCACACATGCACAAAAGCGTCTCCATGTAACCTCCATTGCGATTTCATCGTTAACGAAATCAGTAAGCCGATCCACCATTTCGCGGAACTGTCCTGCGCTGTCATGGTCGTTTGCACCACCGAAAACGACAGATCGAATCTCCGAGGGAGGGTCACCAAGCTCAAGTTGCGACTGAATTTGGCTCAAGCAAGAACGAAAATTTTGGTGCTCGACGAAAACTTTAGCTTGCTCGCTATTAAATTCCGCCATCTGCGGCGAGCATCGATCGTGTTTCGGATGGTGCCCCGCAACCGCTGCCATCGCGACATGCCAACATCGCTGGCAACTGTTTACGGCGGGCAGAAGCCAGGCTTTCACTGCAGGCTGCTCCGCCAGCCAAACTGAAATCCATTCGTGGCGAATCGCCTGAGGTTGTGGTTCCCCAGCGATCATGCGCTGAAAGTGGTTGTTGGCTTTGCCTAAATCGTGGATCGCTGCAGCTAAAAGCACGGTTTTACGAAAACGGTCCTGCCACTGAATCGGGACCAGTCCAAACGCGGACAATTGATCGTGTCCGCTCACGCTGACAATACTGATTGCTGAATCAAAAACGTCCGCGAGATGTTGTAGCAACGTCGCATGTTGTGAAGGAGACGTTCCATCGACACTTTTCGCGAGCAAGTATTGTGGCATCAGCGCATTTTGAATGAAGTCTGTTTCCAGCACGGCGAAAACGAATCATATCCGTGCTTTCTATCTACCATTTGAGAATATCTAATTTAATAGCTCGCGTGACACGTTTGGTCACGAAGGGCGGATAGTGAACATTTTCTTTCCAGCGAAATGCGTTGTTCCATGGCAATTGGAAGCATCTACTTGGCAAGCCTTCATGCAGCTAAGATGTGATCGGATTGTTTCTTTGCCGTCGTCTCTGGAGAGCAACGGCAAGCATGCGAGGTTAATTGTATAGACTTTTGCTGATCGGCGGCAACCCGGAGGCAATTAGGTGAAAAGCTTTGCTGCGAACGATGTCGGGCGGGAAGTCGGAGGCTTTTGCGGCGGAACGTTGCATCCGTACCCTTCTGCTGTTCGCTCCCCCTGACAAGCCCGTCGCGAAAGTGAATCACAACCATGCCATTGATTCGAACGTATCGGCCCTCCTGTTTTTCTGACTTCATTTTTCTGTAAACGATTTACAATCGGTCGACTGCGAACAACCAAACTGAAAACAGACGTTTTGTTGTTTCTGCCGCGAACGACTCCTTTCACTATCTCAAATCGATGTACACCTCCGTTGGTGCCTTATTTAGCTATCCGTAGGATCAGTTGGTGTTGCATTCCAGGTACAGGAAAGCCTTTCAGCACCGCATGGTCGTCTTTTCGTTCGTACTGAAGCAAGTTTCCGGTGAATGGATCGACCGCTGCGGGCACGTCGAGTACCTCGAGCGATGGTGGCAATTCCGAGTCGTGTGCGGCAGCGTACATCCGAATCGCTTCGATCGTTCGTAGCATCGCAATGTTTCGTTCGCAGCCCGCTTGCGCATTTTTTACAGCCACTGAAAACGATGGAGACCATGATTGGACCGGCTTGGCAAACAACCCCGCGGACTGTGCCTCGGTTTGCATCCTTTTTTCGAGCTCGACAAAAGCGGGGTTCGTGCGAATTTGCCAATAGGGCAGCGTCGTCCATTTGTAGTATTCGTCTCGCCATCGATCCAGAAAGCGGACCATTGCCAAGAAAACCGCCTGCGCGGTTGGATACTTCTCAACTTGCTCGGGCTTCAATTTCTGCTCGTCGACCAAGTACTTTTTGGCACTGGGATAGGCATCCAAGATGAATTTCTCGATTGTTGCTCGAATCGCGTTGGGATCTCCGGTGGGAAGATTGAATTCGACTTCCAGCGACCTCAGTTTGGGTAGTAAACGATCGACGAAGTCTTTCCAATAGCCTGCGGAGCGAGGCGTTTCGTCAATCTCAGCAAGCATCTTTAGTTGCAAGTGCATGAATTCACGTTCCACGTCAAAGGCTTGTTCCATATCGATTAGCGGCGTCGGCATTGCGGCGAACGCCCAATAAAGATTCGGTGCTTGGGCGTGTTGCAACAGATACAAAGCATCGTTCCAAGCAATCGAAGCGATCGAATTTCCGACGAGACTTGAAACAAGAAAGTCGTCACTGCCGATGTGCCGAGCCATTGCGAACAATTGCCCCAGTATTTCAATCGCGTCGTCCACACGCCCTTCGGCAATTGCGACGCGGCAGCGAAGGCTTTGGTTGCGAGCCAATTCACGAAAGTTTTGAATCTCCGGCAACAGGTAGCCGAACATATCATCATCGATCAGCTTGAGGTTTCGGTTCAGATCAAAATGCCGACGACTGGCGGCTTCCCGAAGAAATCCCGTCTGGAAATTCGTGAATTTCAAGTACGCTTTGACCTCATCGATCGGCAAGTCGTTAGGTGCCGTCGAGAGCCATACATACGGTCTCATCTCGTCTCGCGTTTTACCTTCCGCTTCGGCTTGTTTAACCGCGTTCGAAAAAAATTCCGAGAGCGAATGGCGGGGGCCTTGTTGTTCGAGGAAACCGGCGGCTTTCAAGTAGTACAGGGCTGCGTTTCCAGGCATTGCATCGAAGCCGCGTGGGATCAGATGATATTTCAAAGCTGGTTGAGGTTCCGCAGCCGGATGCAGGACGAGCTGTTTCGTCATGATGACGATGTCGGATTCATCCGTTTCTTGCTGCGACCATCCATCGGATGTTTTTGCTGATTTCGTCGCTGACTGATCGGCGTGTGATTGCATGCAATAAAGACAGACCAATAGCAATACAATCAGCCTGGAAAAAACTTGGATGGATTGGGGCATCGTATTAGTTCGGAGAAGAGGACGAAATTAACCGATAGATTGAGTGCGAAATCATCTTCGTACGCCGAGAAGTTCCTTGATCAGTTGCTCGACGTTGGGTGTTGTATGGCTGGCGAGTGTTTCACCATCCATTGACGGGATTTCACGAACACTTGGTTGGAACGTCATGACTGGTTCGCTTTCAGACAAACTTTGTCGCGACGCTAAGTTTCCTGCTGTCATCGGCACAAGAATCTTCAAATCAGGAGGAGTGGCTGACCGCAACGGATTGCTGCTTGATTCTTGATGGACGAGATGCTCCTGAGGGAACACTGCCGATTCTTGGTTTGTGGTAGTCGAATCACCGTCGGGGCTTAGCAACAAAAACGTCACGAGCACGCCAGCGGCAAATCCGCATGCGGACGCGGTTGCTAAATGGAATCGATTTCGACCACGTGTGTTTGCCGGACGAACGACAGGATCATTGGACCCGGCGATCGCATCGAAAATCGCTTCAGCATCAAAGCCTACCGGGCGTGGCTGAAATTTCTTCAGCTGTTGCTCGAATGAGCGTACATCGCTGTGTACCGCATCATGATTGTGGTTGTTTTGATCCATCATTGACCTCGGGGTTCTGTGTTTGATCGATCGACTGTTTTAGTGTCAGCAGTGCCTGCTGGTAACGACGATGAACGGTGCTGAGCGGCAGCGAAACTAGGTTTGCGATTTGTGCGAACGAAAGTTCGCCCCAGATTCGAGCGACGACGATCTCACGATCCTGCTCCGCCAATTGGCTTAGCATCCTTTCGCAATCGGCTGGATCGTCGTCATCGTTTTCCGCAGGGATGAACCACGATTCCAGTTCTTGGCCCGCTCGTGTTTGGTGCTTGCGGCGTCGTGAGTCCGCACGTTCCAAATTGATCGCCCGGCGCCGTACCGTGGTGTACAACCACGCGATGGGGTCATTCGGAAGCGTTGTTTGTTTCATTAGCTCGATTAATGCTTCTTGAACCGCGTCCTCGGGGGCGCGACACCACTGCCTAGCGTACAGCTTGAGTGCGCGGCTTGAGCATCGATCAGTTGCTGCAGGTGCGTTGCGTCAATTGGTTTCACCTTCTTGGACCACTCTGTTTTCGTACGCTCGATTCACAATTGGTGTCTGTTAGGGGTGATGTTCGGCCGCTGAACATTCAATGACAGGGGCGGCTGATTCACCTAATCGCTAAATATCAGCGCAGGCGGGAAAATTCGTCCTTGCATCTCACCGCACATACAGATGTCACCGGGTAGTGCGTATTTTCTCACTGAAATTTGAAAATGCATCCATTTTCTGTTTGGGCGGCAATATACGCAGGACAAGCAAGAGGCTAATTCCTGCTTGCACTGCCCACGAATCGTACAGAGTACGTCGCAATCATCAAATCGAATGATGCCTTTTGTCAAATCTGCACCAGCCAACCCCGTTTTCTTTCGCCGTCTGCTGAAGGTTAAAAAATGGAAGGTTAAAAAATAGCCTGCCATGCCCCCCAATCCACTCGTATCGGCCCTCCCATCTTCTAACCTTCGATTTTTTAACCCTTTGTTTGTTTGGGTTTCAAAAAGCATTCGGCTAAAACACGCGGCTTCACCAGACCGGAGTTAGGAAAGAAATGTGAAGCCACTACGATTTTAGCTTTACGTCGCGATTGTCCTTTTCGATGCTTGCCGCCCAACCTATTAGTCTGTCGCAACAAGTTTTCTGTCTTCCGTGAACGCTTCGAGTTAGGTTCATTTTTAAGACCAGTCAATCTGAGCAAATAGTTACGTCAGCTTTTTATATCGAGCTGCGTTGGTTTGTCCGATGTAGCCGATACGGCCTTGCAAATGTTCGCGTTCAACCCCAAAACTCGTTGCCGGGTGGATGACATTTACTTCGCAGCCCGTGCATTCGTTCGTTTGAAAATTTGGGTAACGAATTCTCATTACAGACGTGGAATACGCTAGGATATCCCGGTCGTGTCCCTCGTTTCGCTCGCGTGAAATCGGAAGAATGATGTTATCGCAATTGCCACTGTTTCGCATCGCGAGTTGTCTTTGGGGGTGCCTGAGTACGGCGAGCTTATTTGCGGATCCACCTCGCATTATCACTTGCGGTTGGAATGCACCGACGACCATACAGTTTGCTCGTGATGCGTCGCGGATGCAATCGTCTGGGTTTAGTGGAGCGGTGTTGGATATTCGCCCCGACGCCGGAATGCCGCATCCGTTTTGGTCTGCCCACAGTCGCGATGATTGGTCGTCGTTGACGTTTGGCGCTGGCGTCGATCCATTGCGAAATGCCGATGTCGGCAAATTGACCTCGGCTTATCTACTCGTCAAAGCGAACCCAGGCGACGTTGATTGGCTGGACGATGAGGGCTGGGCCGCAATTGTGGATCACTGGCGTATCGCCGCACGGATCGCCAAACGTGGAAAGTTGAGAGGTTTGTTGTTTGATCCGGAACCCTACAGCGAACCGTTTCGCCAATTTCAATATTCGCGTCAGGAAGCTGCCATCGACCATTCGTTCGAAGCGTATCGTGCGGCGGCCCGAAAACGAGGCCGCGAAGTCATGACCGCGGTCATCGCCGAGTTTCCCGAAGCCGAATTGGTGAGCTACTTCCTGATGAGCTACCTGGTTCGTGATCATCGCTATCGCGGCCCCTCGCCAGTCGGCCGCTCCGACGAATCTTGGTGTTTGGCGGGGCACTCGTATGGGTTGCTGCCGGCGTTCTTGGATGGTTGGCTCGATGTGTTGCCGCCCACCGTGACGCTCTTCGATGGGTGTGAGTATGCATATTGGCACAAATCGGCGAATGACTTTGCCCAAGAGGCGGACGATGTTCGCCGCCGCGGTGTGCAGTTGGTGTCACCCGAGAATCGTGATAAGTATGCGAAGCAATTGAAAGTCGCTTTCCCTATCTACATGGATGCGATGCATCCGGATCTGGCAGGACGTTATACGCTCGAGCCCGAGAGCCCCGATCGATTGGCGTTACTCCGCCGCAATCTCGCAGCGGCGATCGACTATGGCGACGGTTTGGTGTGGATTTACGGTGAACATGGACGCTGGTGGCCTGAGCCAGGCGAGACGGCACTGTGGCACAACAAAGATGTCTATCCCGAGTGGCCGACTTTGATTCCCGGATGCGACGTTGTGCTGAAGGAGGTTGTCGAGGCAACCGGAACTCGGCCCGTTGCAAAGCTGCAGCCATTGTCATTGCCGGATCGTCGCGGCGCGACGCGAAACGATGTTGCGGTCCAGTGGTCGACGTGGGTGGGTAATGGACCGATGGCGGACACACCGTCGGGCGACGCTAACGTCAGCGAAGATGTCGTCGTGATCCGCGGTGCTGCAGAAGCAGCGGGTTTGGCGACGGTGACGGTTGAGCCCAACGAGCAGTTCCGCGTTTCAGTTCACGTCCAGCAAACCGGTCGTGCCCTCACGAGTTTAGCGGTCCAGTTCAAAACGGCGGATGGCAAATGGTTGGAATCAAACTCGCACAACGTCGTCGCGTTTCCCGAGGATGGTGTACCCGAGTCGTGGCGAGCGATTCATGCAACGGTCACCGTTCCGGAGGACATTTACACGATGGTGGTGATTTGTTCGGCGGTACAGCAATGGGATCAAAGTGATGTCGTCCAGTTCAAGGACTTGCAAATCGAACGGGTCACGCCGTAGTACAGTTAGGGCACCGAAGTGTTTGTGCCGGACTGCTTAAACGTTGGTATTGATGTGATCTTGGGTTCCGCTAGCGTACTGTCACCTCTCCCGGCGAAGCTGGGAGAGGTCGAACGGGCCCTTAAGGCCTCGTTCGGGTGAGGGCCGACCGCGCAACTGTGCTTGCAGCAGGCCTCCGCTTGCTCGGTCGCCCTCACCCGAGCATTGCTAAAGGCTCTGCTCGACCTCAGCCAAACCAAGGAGACTGCTGACTTAGTAGCATTGATTACAGCCCAGCGGGCGGCACACTCTGCCGTCAGTGTGTCGGCCTCCGGCCTATGGGACTGCTGCTAAAGCAGCCGTCTGTGAAAGTTGGTGGAGAGGTAGCAGACCAACGGCACCAAAAATATGAGACAAGCATCCCCCTACTACGTGGCGTCGGCCATGGCGGCCAACTGCACCGTTGCCCTGCCCTGCTCTTTCTCTAAATACGCACGACCGAATTTGACGTTGACGTGATCCCACGGCAATTTGTCCATCATTTCGTACTTGTCATGGACTTGTCGCTCGACATCCAGTCCCGCATCTTCGATCGCAGACCACCAACGCTGGGGATCGAGGTATTCCGTCCATCCATCCATGCGAGCACCACGCTCCCATGCCAAACGGACGACTTTGCCGGTACGACGATCGCCTCGGCTGAGCACCCCTTCAAGCAGGCTGGTTTCGATGTCGTGACACTTGATGTTGACGCTGCGGATTTTGCGGCGACTCCACAGGTATTTGTGAGCCCATTTAAAATACTCGCGGCGCTGCATCCCGTTCCACTGGTACGGCGTATGTGCCTTGGGAACAAAGTTGGAAACCGACGCGGTCACGCGGGGATAGCGGCCTTTGACCTGTTTGCCCACCGTCGCGATTTCTTCGGCCAAGTCGACGATGCCATCCAGATCGACCGGGCGTTCACCCGGCAAACCGCACATGAAGTACAGCTTCACCGCTTCGTAGTTGTTCTGGAACGCGACGCGGCAACCTTCGATCAGATCGCTGTTCTTGATCTTCTTGCGGATTTGTTCCCGCATGTCGTCGCGTGCTACCTCGGGTGCTAGCGTTAGCGAGCTACGGCGATCATTGCCGATCAATTGAGGCAACGTGCGAAGTTGATCGTTCACTCGCAAACTCGGTACGCTGATGTTCACGCCAAGCGGGCGAAACACCTCGTGCAGTCGATGGATCAGCGGGGCGAAGTGGGGGTAATCGCTACTGGAGAGCGACAGCACGCTGATCTCGTTGTAGCCGGTATTGCGATAGCTCTCGATCGCCGCGTCGACAATCGTATCGACCTCGCGGATTCGCAGCGGACGTTTGATCACGGTGCTTTGACAGAAACGGCAAAGATGGGGACAGCCACGCATGATCTCGATTGCAATCCGGTCGTGCACGCATTCGATGTAAGGCACGATCGGCGAGGTCGGCAGCGGGATGCCATCGAGATCACTGATCACGCTGGGGGCGATCGTCGCGGGGACGTCATCGCGGGTGCGAGAGAGCGAAACGATGCGGTTGCTTTCGTATTCGGGTTGATAGAACCGCGGCACGTAAGCATACGCAAGTTTTTGAGCGATTTCCGCAACCGCCTCTTCACGCTGCCGGCGTCCTTCGTCGCCGCCAGCGAACGTGCCATCGTCGCGTCGATATCGCTCTCGCAGTTCAATCCACAGATCGCAGATCTCGGGCAGTGCCGGTTCGCCATCGCCCATGATCATAACGTCGAAGTAATCGGCCATCGGTTCGGGGTTTTGGCAACAGGGGCCTCCGGCAACCAGCAGCGGGTCGGCCATCGTGCGATCGACTGATTCAAGCGGCAAGCCTCCCAAATCGATCATCGTCAGCACGTTGGGCGAGCTGATTTCGTACTGAAGACTCAGCCCGATTACGTCAAAATCGGCAAGCGAGGTGAACGTTTCGAGTGAATAGAGCGGGATCTCGTGCTTTCGCAGCAGCGACTCCATATCCGGCCACGGCGTAAAAACTCGCTCGGCACACCAATCATCGCGGCGATTCATCAACGAATACAGCACCTGCAACCCATGATGGCTCATTCCGATCGTGTAGGCATCGGGGAACCCCAGACACAATCGGCCTCGCAATTGCCGATGATCCTTAACGACAATATTGCGTTCCCCCCCCACGTATTGGGCGGGCGTTTGAACATGCGGCCAAACCCGGGACTCAAGTAATCGGCGGCGTTGTTGATTAATCATAGTCGCTGAATTCCAATCGTTGTCAGGTAGGGGAATCGCTGCTTCATCGTTAAAGTAGATGCCGTATCGAAAAGCGGATGATCGGGCTCAATCTGAAACCATAACAAAATATGAGGATATTTGCGTGAGCGATTTTGAAACGGTGGGTAAAGTCAGTGACTTTGAAGAAGGCGTCGGACGCGCGGTTCCCGTGGATGGCCGGATGGTCGCGATTTTTCGCAAGGGCGAGGAGTGGTACGCGATCGACGACCTTTGTCCCCATATGGGCGCGTCGTTGGCCGAAGGTCATGTCGATCCTGAAACCGACGTCGTGACCTGCCCCTGGCACGCATGGCGCTTCTGTATTCACGACGGAACGTGGGAGGACAACCCGCGAGTGAAAGTCGATTGCTTCGAAGTCAAAGTGGTCGGCGATGACGTCCAAGTTCGCGAGAAAGAAGCTCCGTCAGAATAATGTCGCTGATCGCTCCGCGATTCTTTGCGTTTTTCTTACGTAGCGGAACGCGTCAAGAGTTTCGATCATCCTGGACAAGGAAATGGTCATTCATAACGACGAAAGTCTTGACGACTTCCGCTACACTACGCTCGACCCTGATTTCTAGCCCCGAGCCGAACCCTAAACCGTAAAACTCTCGCCTACGCTCAGTACGACCGGGATCGCATCGGTTTCGCTGCTGATCCGTTTCGCCCACGCTTCGGCGTCCTGTTCAATCGGAGGCCATGTGTTGTAGTGCGTCGGCAGCACGCATTTCGGCTCGATCAAGTTGGTCGCTTCGATGCTGTCGTCGATCCCCATTGTGAACAGGTCTCCGATCGGCAGCACCGCGACATCGACTTGGTGTGCGAACAACCGCATGTCTGAAAACAACGCGGTGTCACAGGCAAAGTAGATTCGTTTGCCATCGATCTCGAGAACAAAGCCTGCAGGATTGCCGCCGTACGATCCGTCGGGCAATTGGCTGCTATGCAGTGCCGGAACCATCTTGACGGTGCCAAATGGCAGCTCAGTCTTGCCGCCCAAATTCATGCCAACGGTGGATTGCACTTGCTGTTTTTCCGCAAACCACTGGGCGATCTCGAAAATCGCCACCACGGTACTGTCATCGCGATTAGCGATCGCCGCCACATCGGCGACATGATCAAAATGACCATGGGAAACTAGAATGTGGCTGATATCCCGGTGGTCATCCGTCGTCGATTTGGCGGCGGGATTATCGCTGAAAAAGGGATCCAGCAGGATGCGATTTTCGTCGGTTTCAATCAACCAGCTAGCGTGGGATAGCCAGGTTAGTTTTAACATCAGGAATCTCGCTGAAGGTCAGAGGAGGTGAAGCGGGTTACCAGGTTTCGCCACGGAGACGGGCGATTTCCATGGCGTCTTTGTCACCGCGGCCGGACAGACAAACGACGAGATGTTGATCGGGTTTCATCTCGGCGGCCAACGTCATCGCCCGAGCGACTGCGTGACTCGATTCGAGGGCCGCGATGATCCCCTCGGTGCGTGCCAATTGGTCGAACGCCTTCATCGCCGCATCGTCAGTGCATTCCAAGTAGTCGACTCGTTTGGTGTCTTTCCAATAACTGTGCTCGGGACCGACGCCGGGGTAATCCAAACCGGCGCTCATCGAGTGGACATTGCACGTTTGGCCGTCTTCGTCTTGCATCACATAGCTGAAGCTGCCGTGCAGGACACCTGGGCTGCCGTAGGTCAACGGGGACGCATGGTCGCCGGGCGCGGTTCCGCGTCCGCCGGCTTCGACACCGACCATGCGAACACTATCGTCTTCGACGAATGGATAGAACATACCGGCTGCGTTGCTGCCACCGCCGACACAAGCGACCACACAATCGGGAAGCCGATCAAACGAATCGCGGCACTGTTCGCGAGTTTCGCGGCCGATCACCGATTGGAAATCGCGAACCATCATCGGGAAGGGGTGCGGTCCGATCACGCTGCCGATGATGTAGTGCGTATTTTCGACCGACGCCATCCAATCTCGCATCGCTTCGTTGACAGCGTCGCGAAGCGTTTTGGAGCCACTTTCGACAGGACAGATCTCGGCGCCGAGCAGCTTCATGCTGAACACGTTCGGTTTTTGCCGGCGAATATCTTCGCTGCCCATATAGACGGTGCACGGCAAACCGAAATGGGCACATGCCGTGGCGCTGGCGACACCATGCTGGCCCGCTCCGGTTTCGGCGATCACTCGCGTTTTGCCCATGCGAAGGGTCAGCAGGGCTTGCCCGATCGTGTTATTGATTTTGTGGGCACCGGTGTGGTTTAGATCTTCGCGTTTGAGCCAGATTTGCGCACCGCCGACCGAATCGGTCAGTCGTTTAGCATGATAGAGGGGGCTGGGACGACCGACGAATGTCTTTAGCAGCGACGTCAATTCGCGTTGAAACTCAGGATCTTTCTTGGCCTTGTCGTACTCTTCGGCGAGTTGGTCCAACGCTCGGGTCAGCGTTTCAGGAACAAAGCGTCCGCCAAAATCACCAAAACGCCCGCGAATATCGGGAACCGATGCGGTGGCGTGGGGGGCTGCAGCTTCTTCCAGGCTCATATTGGGTCTCTAAACAGGATCTCTGAACGGGGGCTCTCAAAATAGCAATCAGTTTTCGTTAAGATTGTCGCCCGAGGTCAATCGATGGTCAATGCAGCGATCACGTGCCAAAAGAGAATCTGTGCCTGAACTACCCGAAGTCGAAACCATGCGCCGGGGGGTGTTGCCGATTGTCGGCAGCCGGATTGATGCCGTGATTCGGCCGCCCTGCGAGCGTAAGCCGATTTTGATGACGCCGCGAATCGATGCGTTTGATCGTCGGCTTCGCGGAAAACACATCGTCGACGTCGATCGCCGCGGCAAACGCGTGATGCTGCGAATCGAGGATGCACAAACGGTCGTGATCGAACCTCGCATGACCGGTTTGGTGTTGTTGGCGGATCCACCAACGCTGGAGCATCTGCGGCTGCGGATCACGTTGACGGGGCCTGCGGGGGACCAGTTGTTGTTTTGGGATCGCCGTGGCCTGGGAACCGTCCGCTTGTTAACACCCAAGCAGGTCGAAACGCTCGTCGACGCCAAGCTTGGAGTCGATGCACTGGCGATCACGGCGGAACAGTTAAAGGCGAAATTAGGGAAGAGCCAACGGGCGATCAAAGTCGCCTTGTTGGATCAAGCGGTGGTGGCGGGAGTGGGGAATTTGTATGCGGCAGAGCTGCTTTTTTTCGCCGGCATCGATCCTCGCACTCGCTGTGATCGGCTGACATTGGCTCAGTGGCAGCGAATTGAGTCGGCGATGCGACATGTTTTAGAGGAAGCGATTCGGTACGAGGGCAGCACTTTGGGGGATGGGACCTACCGCAACGCGCTTAATGGCGAAGGTGGCTATCAAGCCCATCATCAGGTCTACGCTCGTGCCGGCGACCCCTGTCCCCGCTGTTACGACGGCGTGATTCGGCGAATGGTCCAGGCCCAGCGGAGCACGTTTTTCTGCCCTGTTTGCCAGCAAAAGCGTGGTCTGCACCGCCTCGTCGTACCCCTACCCGCCTAAAAAATCCCCCCTTCCCCGTAGCGGAAGTCGTCAAGACTTTCGGCGAATATCGAGTGCGTTATTGCATCTCGCTTTTGGGGTAGTGGACGAGGCGACGAGTCCCGGGGTTATCTTTTCTTGCGATCGACTCGTTGCCTCGTCCACTTCGCCCGACCCTAATTTTTTACCTGAAACCAAACACTCGTCCCCGTTTTCACGAATAATCGAGGTTGCAGTTCGTCGCGGCGAGCCGAATCGCTAGAATGAAGGGCGTGAGCTAATCGCCACTCGCTGTATCTCGAATTTGTCCCTTCAATACGTCACCGACATTCTCATGACGCAAAAAACATCACGCCGAGACTGGCTTCGTACTGCTGCGGTTCTGTCGGTTGCCGGAGCCACAGCGGCGAGTTCACGTACTGCGTACGCCGCCCGCGATCCTCGCTGGAACGACACGATCACCAAGGGGCTCAATTGGCTCAGCCGCACGCAATCTTCGCGTGGCCAGTGGAACACGCAGGCTTATCCCACCGCACTTGCGGCATTGGCCGGTACGGCGATGATCGGCAGCGGATCGACGACCACACAAGGACCGTACGCGAAAGAGATCGCCAGAGCGGCCGATTATTTGATCAGCAAGAGCCGCGACAACGGTTTGATCGGTGATCCCCAGTCGGATCCCCGCTACACCTACGGGCACGGATTTTCGATGCTGTTTTTGTCGCAAGTGCTGGGCGAGGAAGGGTTGTTGGATCGCCGCGAAGAATTGGTCGAAGTGTTGACCAAGGCGGTGGAGTTCAGCGGGAATGCACAAACCGCCGCGGGTGGTTGGGGCTACGTCTCGGCTCGCGAGGGAAATGATTTTGACGAAGGCTCGACCACGATCACTCAGGTGCAAGGGCTTCGCGGTTGCCGCAACGCGGGGATTCCCGTTAGTGCCGAGGTGATCACGAAAGCGAAGGAATACATTTACGAGTGCAAAAACCCTGATGGCGGCATTAGCTATAGCAGCCGCCAGAAAGGGAGCAGTCGGCCGGCGATTACCGCTGCCGCACTGGCCGCACTGTACAACGCCGGTGATTACGACAGCGAGCATGTTCCAGAGATGTTGACGTATGCCAAGGAATCACTGCATGACATCAGCGATTCGACGCGAGCGTTTGGCCATTGGCATTACACGTATTTGTATTACAGCCAAGTGGTCTATCGCCAAGGCGACGAGTTATGGACGACGTTCCGCGACCGTTTGTACGACCGCATTGTCAGCGAGCAGCGACCGGACGGTTACTGGGAAGGCCAGATTCATCCGGTCTACGTGACCGCATGCAACTTGATCATGTTGCAATTAGATCGCGGCTACCTGCCAATCTACCAACGTTAAAATGGGGGATAGGCTTTCAGCCTGTCTTCGTCGCCCCCACGTAGTGGATCTTGCTAAAGATCCGTTTGTAGGGGTGATTTCCCGTCATGGATCTTGTCTAAGAACCATTGCAGCAGGGATCTTTAGCAAGATCCACTACGTTAGCTCAAGTACTTTAGCGGGCGATGTCGAAGGCGAAGATCAAGTCCTGGTCGCGGATGATCAGCATCTGGTCGGCGACCACTGGGTGCGCCCAGATGGCGCCCTTGTCGCGTGGCAGTTCGGTTTCGCGTGGCAGCGTTAATGTGCCTTTGGGCTTCCACTCGGCGCGATTCGGCTCGACCAAGACGACCGATCCTTCTTCGTCGTTATAGCAATACAGCATGCCATCGGCAAAGCAGATCGATCCGCTACGATTGGGACGCATCTTTTGCTCCCACAAGGTTTCGCCACTCTCCAAGTCTTGTGCCAACCACATCCCGCCGTTGGCTTTGGTGCATCCGTAGATCACTCCGTCATGCAGCACGACGCCACCGTGATGGTTCATCATCGATTTGCCAGCCAAGTGGTAAACCGATTCGGCTGCGATCTTTTCGCCGTCGGCGTTTAACTTCAGCAGCGTGTTGCCCGCCCCGTAATCGCTGGTGTGATACAGCAGATTTTCGGATAACACGGGGGTGGGGATGACGGCGACATCATTTCCCGTGGTCGGGTCGCTGAAGACTTGCTTTCCCGATTTAGTATCGACAGCAATCAGTCCTGGTTTGCTGGCGGTCACATAAAACGACTTGCCGCCCACGTCACCTTTGATGATCGAAACGTATTGCGCGGGGGCGTTGATACCTTGGCTGCTCCACACTTTTTCGCCGGTCTTGCGATCAAACGCGACCATGAAATTGGCTTCGCCCGGCGTCACAACGACTCGGTCGCCGTCCACCAACGGCGATTCGGCATAGCCCCACTTTGGGATGCTGCCGCCGTGATCGCTGACAAAATTGGTGCTCCACTGGATTTTGCCGTCCGCTTTTGAAAGTGCCGCGAGTTGCCCGATATCGCTGAGCACAAAGACTTGGTCGCCATCGACGGTCGGCGTGCTGCGCGGTCCGCCACCCCAGCCGTGGTTGTAGTCGTCGTCGGTGCTGCCGCGAGCGACTTCGGTTTCCCAGATCTTTTCGCCAGTCTTGGCATTCAGGCAGATGGCAAAACACTTTTCGTCATGCGAGCCCATCGTATAGAGTCGTCCATCGACGATCGAAACGGCTGAGTAGCCGCGTCCCGCACTGGTGAATGACCAGCGAAGCCGGGGGGCGGCGTCAGCCCATGATTTTTTCAATTCTTGTGGGGCAGCGTGGCCATCGCGGTTGGGGCCTCGCCATTGAGGCCAATCGGCATCGCCGGCGACCGCGAAAGAGCTCAACAGCAGACTGGAGGCCCCGAGCAACGAAACGCACGCAACTTTGGCAATAGACTTCATGGGTAGGGTCGAGCTTTGCAGGAAGGATTGGAGGTGGGTGTCGAGAGAGTCCACTATAGCAAATCGCAGGCCAGCTGGACCAGGGATATCAGGGTGCCTGAGCGTGACTCGGCAAACGCGGGCGATTGCGTCGATTCCAGGTCCCGGCGGACACGGGCGTTGTGGCATCGGTCGCAGCATCGTGCGTGGCGATCGAGTATCGTAGGAGACTGTCCAGTCGCTGGCCGCCAGTCGCTCGACTGCGACTCTACCCGCCCTCTTTTCCCCCATTCAACTTGCGAACCCGATCGATGCAATACCAACTTCGTTTCCATGTGATGGGAATGTTCTTGCTGTCGTTCGTCAGCCATGCGACCGCTCAAACGACGCGGCCCGTCACCCCCGCGACGCGGCCCAACGTGATCTACATCATGGCTGACGAACTCGGCTATTTTGAGCCTTCCTATATGGGCAACCCGATCATTCAAACGCCCAATATCGACCTCATGGCGGCCGAAGGCATTCGCTTCACCCAAGGCTTGGCGGGGTCGTCCGTGTGTGCCCCAACTCGCTGCTGTTTCTTGACCGGAAAACACAGTGGTCACACGTCGGTGCGGTCCAACGGAGGCGGAACGCCGCTGCGAGCGGACGAGGAAACGATTGCATCGATGCTAAAACCGCTCGGCTACGCGACGGGCGGATTTGGTAAATGGGGATGCGGAGGACGTGGATCGACCGGAGTCCCTGAGAAACACGGGTTCGACGTGTTTGTGGGCTACTACGATCAAGTCCACGCGCACTCGTATTATCCGCCTTACATCCTGCGGAACAGCGAAGAAATGCCGCTGGCGGGAAACCATGGCAACAGCAACGGTGACACCTACTCGCATTACGTGATCATGGGCGAGGCGACGAAGTTTATTCGCGAACACAAGGACCAACCTTTCTTCGCATACCTGCCGGTCACTCCGCCGCACGGCATTTTCGACATTCCCGATGACGATCCCGCGTGGGCCATCTACAAAGACCTAGCGTTGCCCGAGCAAGCGAAACGTTACGCGGCGATGGTCACGATGCTGGATCGCCAGGTAGGCGAGGTTCTCGGGTTGCTTAAAGAATTGGGGCTCGATGAAAACACGTTGGTGTTCTTCAGTGGCGACAATGGGGGTGCGGATTACTTTGCGTCAAAAGAGCAGCCACGTGGGGTGCATGGAGCCAACAAACATCCCACCACCGGAGTCGAGTTTCGCGGCAAGAAAGGAAACTTGTACGAAGGTGGGCTGCGGATTCCTGTGGTTGCACGTTGGCCTGGCAAAATTGAACCCGGCACCGTCAGCGATCTACTTTGGTACTTTCCCGATGTCTTGCCGACGATTGCCGAGGTGACCGGCGCAACCGCGCCGGCGGATATCGATGGGATCAGCATCCTGCCGGAATTAATCGGCGAAACCGCGGCGGGACACCCGCAGACGAAACACGAGTATTTGTATTGGGAAATCGGAGGTCAGACCGCCGTTCGGATGGGGAACTGGAAAGCAATTCAACCGAAAAAAGAGGGTGACTGGGAGCTGTACGATCTGGAGCGCGAGGTCAGCGAGTCGATGAACCTTGCCGAGGCGAACCCAAGCATGCTTGCCAAGCTAAAAGGCTTTGCCGAACAAGCTCATACACCGGTGGTCGAAGGAACGTTCGAGTCCAGGGAGCTACACGAGCGTGATCGCGCGGCGAAATTTGGGGGCAAGCCGCCTGTGAAGAAGACTCGCAAAAATAAATCCACGATCACGATGCCAACCAAGGGGATGTTATCTAATAAGGATTGGAGCGTGGTTCGATTTAGCAGCGAGAATGCCGGAAACCGCAAATTCGCTGGCAATGCCATCGATGGCGATCCCGAAACGCTGTGGCATACCAAGTTCAGTGGTGGCATCACGCCGCCGCCTCATGAATTGGTGATCGATTTAGGCGCGGTGTACCGTATCGAAGGCTTTGTTTATCTAGCTCGACAAGACGGCGGTTGGAACGGTGCGATCAAGAACATCGAGTTCAGTGTCAGCGATTCTGCGGACCATTTCGCCGACCCTGTTGTCAAAGCCGAGCTCGCCAAGACGCGAACGCCACAGACGATTCCGTGTGAGCCGGTCAAGGGCCGTTACGTCTTGCTGCGAGCGACATCGGAACAGGACGGACGCGACTTTGCGACGGTGGCAGAGTTAGGCGTGATCGGCAATTAGGCGTCGACCACGACAGTCTTTGCGAGTTTGTCGTGCAAGGTTTCGTGATCCTGTGTGAACAGATAAAACACGTCGGCCAACCCAATGAAGCCGCCGATCATGGGGATCGCAGTGATGGCGCCGAAACCAATGTTTCGTACGAGCACTCCTTGCAAAAAGCCAACTTGGACGCCGGTTTGTTTGTCCACAATTCGCGTTTTTACAAGCTTTTTGCCTAGGCTTTGCCCTGACATCGAAATCAGCACCATGTTGATGATGAACGGGACCGACATGATGAAAGCGCAGGCCATCAATAAGATCAGTCCGATTCCTGCTGCGGCTTGTTCACCGGCACCTTCAGCTGCAGGAGCCAAAGCGACGACCAATACCATCGCCAAGAAGAATCCGACTCCATTGAATAAACCATCAATCAAAGCGCCGCTAATTCGTTTCCCGATGCTGGCGATATTGCCGCTGCCTCGCGAAGGCATCGCTCCGCCAGCACCTACCGCGTAGGGGTTCACGCTGCCACCGCCACCACCACCTGGGGCTGGCCCAGGAGCGACCCCAGGGCGTGATACGGCGAGTACCGGTTGTTTCAAGTCGTCGTCGGTCAGTTCGTCAAACATCGCCGGATCAAAATCGCCCATCGATGGACCGGCCGGCTGCGGTGCGGGACGTTGCGTGACAGGACGCTGTGGTGCCGGAGCACGGTTGGGGTTCGCCGCCGCTGCCGGGCGTGCCGCTGCTGTGGCGACCGGTTTTGCGGCCCCGCCGGGGGCTCGTAATTGCTTTCCACAGGGGCATTTAACGACTTTTCCCGCAGCGGATTCCGGAATATTCAAGACCGCAGAACAGGCGGGACATTTGATCTTCATGTGCAGAATATGGCGAGCAAGAGGCGAAATGAACTTAGGGATGAGGGCCGCAAGAAACGATCACGACCTTGCGTCACTGTATCTTAGTTCATTTTTGCCGCAGCGGGACTGCCGTTTTACGCACGGAAATCAAGATGACGAGATTGCCGGAAGCGTTTCGTTCATCTGCAGGTAGATCATGTCGCGATAATGACCGACTCGGCTGAGCAATTGCTCGTGGGTTCCCACGTCAGCGATCCGGCCATCTTCGAGCACGACGATCTTGTCGGCTCCCACAATCGTGCTCAAGCGGTGAGCGATCACAAACGCCGTGCGTCCCTTCAGCAGATCGGCCAGACTGTGCTGAATCAGTCGCTCGCTTTCGCTATCCAAATTGCTGGTCGCTTCGTCGAGGATCAAGATCCGAGGATCGGCCAAGATCGCCCGAGCGATGGCCAATCGCTGACGTTGGCCCCCCGAAAGCTTGACGCCTCGTTCGCCGATGATCGAATCGTAGCCCTTGGGTAACGCGTTAATAAACTCGTCCGCCGCAGCAGCCCGTGCCGCTTCGGCGATCTGCGAATCGGTTGCGTTGCGTCTTGCGTAGGCAATGTTCTCGCGGATCGTGCCGTCGAACATAAAGACATCTTGTTCGACGATCCCCAGCAATCGGCGATAGCTTTCGAGCTGGATGTCTTTCAAATCACGACCATCAATCTGAATCGAACCCGAGTCGGGATCATAGAATCGAGCGATCAAGTTAGTCAGCGTTGTCTTGCCCGCTCCGCTGCGTCCAACCAGGGCCACGGTTTCGCCCGCAGCCACCTCGAGCGTGATGTCGCTAAGCACCTGAGTTTCGGACCCAGGGTACGAGAACGAGACGTTGGTGATCGAGATTCTTCCTTCGACACGATTGCGATCAAGCGTGACCGCTTCGGCGCGACTGGGCAGTTCTTCTTCGATCTCCAAGACATCCAGCACCCGGTCAAGTCCCGCAAGATTATTCTGAAAACCGACCGCACTGCCCGCCAAGGTGGCGAGCGGGTCCAACAACATCGTCAAATAAACCAAGAACATCATCAGGTCACCGAGTGTCAACTCGGCCTGGATGATTTGGTAGCCGCCGTACAGCAATAATCCGGTCGATGCCAATGGGATGATGACTTCCCAAACGGTCTCAATAATCCGTGTCCACCACCACGTAAAGAGTTGCTGACGCACTAGAAAGCTTCCTTCGCGAACAAACCGCGAGGATTCACTACGGCTTCGTGCGAACGTTCGCACCACTCGGATGCCACCAAATGTCTCGGTCGCGCCGGCATCGATCTTTTGCCGCTGCATACGGATGTCTTTATAGAGCGGCCGGATTCGGTTGATCCAGGTGCGATGCGTGACCCACACCACGGGCAGCAACAGCAGTCCGCCGAGCATCAATTTCCAATCGACCAGCATCAGGATCACGAGACTGCCGATGAATTGAACGATCGCCCGCCACGGGTTGTACAGGATGCTAAAGATCAATTCGGCGACCCCGCCAGCGTCTTCGCGAATCAGGCTCGCCACGCCGCCGCTCTTCATGTCGTAAACGTTTTGCAGCGGCAATCGGATCGCGTGATCAAACACGCGCCGGCGGATTCCGACTTGGGCCTGATTGACCGATTTGGTTGCGATCCAGCGGCTCGATAAGTGGGCGATCGTCGCCAGGATGGTGACCACCGTCACGATGCCGGCGATCGCCAATAGCAATGAAAACGGCTCGGTCGGCAAACCCAGCCCCGCAGTCCAATCCGGCAGCGGTTTGCGAGGCGTGGAAAGTGCCGAGTCGATGGCCAATTTCGTGCCGACCGGTGGGATCAACCGCAGCACGATGCCAACGGTCAGCAGCGCGATCGCCCCCGCGATTTGCCGATGGTAGCTGCTGATTAAGCGAATGAATTCGCGAAACAGCTCCCAGAAACCTCGCTCGCGTGTTCCGAGTTTTCGGGCACTTCGACCTGAACCATGATAGGAATGGCTCTCGGGGGTCTTGGCACGCGAATTGCGCTGGCGAATTTTTTCGCGGTAACTGGAAAAACGGCTGCGGCTTGGCTCGATAGGCATACCGTATTGGTAGTCAGGATGGGCGAAATTGGCAACGGGCCTGTCTGGGGGCGGGCCTTTCTGGGGGCGGGCCGCCGATTTGGAAGCCCCTCCGGCTTACGAGCTGGCGCTGCGGTAGCTCAAAAGAGCCTTCTTAAACACCCACCGGCTCAGCAGCACGCTCAGCACCGTCGCCCCGACGGCCCACACCACCAGCATCGACTCCCAATCGGTTCGTGGCTGGATCGGTTTGGCCAACAACCGTGCCGGCACATTGACCACCAACAAGACGGGGATCACAAACGTAAAGAATCCGTACAGCGGGGTGCCCCAGCCGCGGTTGTAAATTTCCATCGGATAGCGGCTGAAGTTGGTGATGTAGAACCAGAAATTATAGAGCGTTTGATTGCGGCCCAACCAAATGCTCGTCGCACTCAGCGAGATCATCAAACTGTACATAATCGCCACGCCGCAGCCGATAAACACGACGTACAGCACCGCCGACAATAACGTGGGAACCATCGGATTGACTTCACGCGTTGCCAACGAATAGAGAGCCGCGACCAAGATCACCAAGCCGGCTGCGAAATTCGATAATGCGCTCCAGTCGATTCGCCGGAACGAGATCAGGAATTGAGTATCGATCGGTTTTAACAGCGCAAAATCCAATCCGCCGGTACGAATCAGTTCGCTGAATTCTTCCGCATTGGGCATGAAAAACGCTTGTACCAAGCTATTGACAAACCAAGTGGTCGCGAGAAAGACAAAGAACTTGTCACGGTCCCAGCCTGATCCTTCGCCAATTGTATTGGTGTACTGGAAAATGATCATGTAGAAGCCGACGTTCATCAACGTCCAGCCGACACTGCTGATGCATTGCAAAAAGAAGTTCATGCGGAACGTCATGTCACGCACCAGCGAATTGCGAGCAAACGTCAGGAACACTTTCCAGTAGTTCGGCGCGATTTTAGGGGATTCGTCAGCGATTTTGTCTGCCATTCGCCTAGCCTCCGTATCCGCTGTAACGTTTCATGCCACGTGAATAGGCGAACCGGCACACGACAATAAAAAAGACCAGCCAAGCGAATTGAATTCCCAATTCCATTGGCAACGTCTCGGGCTCCACTTTGCCTAGGAAAATTGCTGCCGGAAAATAGGCCAAATACTTGAAAGGCAAAAACTGGACGAACGGTTCAATGCCGTCGGGCAACAGCGTTAACGGAAACATGTGTCCCGATAAAAAGAAACTAAACAACATGAACACAAACAGCAGCGATGAAACCTCGAGAAACCAAAACCCAATCATGCCGATCGAAGCTTCCATGAAGAAGCCGATCAAGAAACCCATGATCAGCGACGCGGCGAATGCGGCGAACACGGGCAGCGACGGCCAACCCTCGACGAAATAACCGCGGCACAGAAAAAAGACCAACGCAAACGGGGCGATTGCGACAACGTAATAAGTCAACTTGTGCGCGATTCGGGTCAGCAACAGGAAACCGATCAAGTCAATCGGTTGAATCAGATAACGTTTGATCTCGCCGTCGCGAATCTGCTGCGCAATTCCGGACGCCAAATTGGGCATGCTGGAAAAAGCCCGTGCGACCATCGTCAGCAAGTAATAGGCGATAATTTCTTTGAAGCCAAACTTGCCGATCGTGACCTCTTCGCCGCTCTTGCTCGATTCGATCGAATCAAACACGGCATACCACAGGAAAATTTGCGTGATGATCGGCAGAAACCGCATCAGCGTTCCGAGGGCAAAGTCGCCTCGGTAAACCAAACGCTCCTCGAGTGCGGTTCGCAAAATGATCCACCACGTCGCCAATCGCCATCCCAGCCCGCTGTTGTGATGCGGTGGGCTCCATTGTTCTTCGGCGGCAGTGGACATCGGGAATTGGACTTTGGGTGGCAAGAGTCGAGGCAAGCGAGTGTTCGGGGGCGGACCTATCCTACCTAACCAATACCTTTGCCGAACAGACCACCGCCAACGCCGAACCGCCAACGCCGAACCGACGTCATTCCTTTTTTCACTCGGCGGGCGTTTTTAACGCATCAGGGGCGGAGTGGTTCGCAATTCGACGCGATCGTGGATACCATAGTGAGCGTTTGGAAACGATGGGTGATTTGAGTACGGGAAGGAGATCCAAGTGCTCCCTGTCCTCCCCTGCCTTTCCACCTCCCCCTGATCCCCCCTCCTTTTTTGCAAGAAAGATTGATTGTGAAACCCATCCTGTTCTCGCTTCATGCATTGCTGCCCACAGCTCTTGTTTGCCTTGCCTTGGCAAACGCCTCCGTCCTTTCCGCCCAGCAGCCCGCCAATACTACCGAACCGCTTTGGCCTGATGGGATCCCGGGCGTTACGTTGACGGGAGTGGGCGATGTGCCTGAATTGATCATCACCAAAGCCGATTCAGATTCTCCTACTGCCGCGGTCGTGATCCTGCCCGGCGGAGGGTACGGCGGCCACGCGATGGGACACGAGGGGTATGAGTTCGCGGCTTGGTTTCATTCGATGGGAATGTCTTCGGCGATTTGCACCTACCGCTTGCGTGGCAAGGGTAACGATGGCAAGGGATACGGACACCCAGCACCGATGCAGGACGCTCAGCGGGCCATCCAAACGCTGCGGGCTCGCGCCAAAGAATTGAACATCGACCCCAATCGTATTGGCGTGATCGGTTTTTCTGCTGGCGGCCATCTCTGTTCCACCGTCTCGACTCACTTTGCCGATGCGGATCCGTCGTCCGCCGATCCGGTGCAACGCGTTTCCTCGCGGCCTGACTTTAGTATCTTGTGTTACGCGGTGCTGTCGCTTGGTAAGCCGCACACCCACAAGGGAAGTCAGCGTAATTTGCTGGGTGACAATCCCGATCCCGCTTTGCTGGCTTCGCTGGACACACCGACACAGGTCAGCGAGAATACACCGCCGACATTTTTGTTTCACACTGCCAAAGACACCGCAGTGCCCGTGGAAAACAGTCTGCTGTATTACCGAGCTTGTGTCGATCACAAAGTGCCAGTCGAAATGCACTTGTTCAATGACGGAGCCCACGGGCTAGGGTTGGCCAAGAAAGTTGACGGCGCGAACCAGTGGCCAAGTTTGTGTCAGACTTGGCTCACGCGTTTGGGGATGGTCAAACCGTAGCGGTTTGTTGCCAGCGACGTCCCACGACAATCATCGCGATCACGATTCCCACGGCGACCAGCGACGTGATGCCCAGTGGGACTCGCTCGAGCACCAGCAGCGGCAATCCGATCGTCAACATTCCGCCTCCGACAAAGGGGGCGGAAAGCGGTGCCGCGAGTGCATAATTTTCCGCGGCGTCGGTATCCAAGTCGGGATCGACAAGACGTAGCAGAACAAACCCGGTCGCGGTCACGCCGGTCGACATCCCGTAATTGATCAAGCCGAGTTCAAACCAGTGGTCTCGCGGTAGCACCCAGCGTGAAATCACCAGCAAACAGACGCCGGTCCAGATCGCTCCGACAACCGCCAGGATCGAAAAGGGAACGATCATCGTTGCCACCGCGGCAATGTTCAGCGACGCAATCGCGGCGACCACCAACACGTCCATCGCCGCGGACGAGATCCTGCCAATCGAATCGCTATCGATCCGATCTTCACATCCCAACATCCGAGTGCAGCGGCGAACGATCAGCCCGCCGAACAAGGTGTAGATGAACAGCGGGAAATCGAGAATTCGCGAAAGCGACAAGCGAGTGGACAACTGTTGGTTGGCGGCGTCGCGAAGCGTGTCGCTGGCAAACCAGCCATCCGCCGCCGCAGCGGCCATCAGCACCGCTTGCTGCATCGCCATCCCAATGCCAAACGCAGCCATCAACCACAGAGCTTGCAGTAGCAGCGGGTCGAGCGTTTCACCGCGAATGGTTGCGTAGCCGATCGGAACGCGGGGCGGCGGCGAGGCAGCGTCGCTGGTAACCGAATCGAGCCGCGGAGTGTCTTTATCCAAATTGTCCAAGCGGTTTGTCGGAAACCATCCTCGCCGGGCACCAAGATTGATCCATCCAATCCCGCTGACCACTCCGTAAACAAGTCCCACGGTGGCCATCAGAATGCCCAGGTCTCTGCCGCCGGCCAGTGCGATCGATTCGTGTGCGAACACCTCGCCCATCGCCGCAGCGGTACCGTGACCTCCAGCGAAACCGGTTTCGATCAGCATTCCGAACGAATTGGGAAGATCATAAAAAGGTTGGATGAAGATCCATGTGGCAAGCAATCCGCACGCGGTCTGGCCGAGCACGATGATCCAAACCATCAGTGCTTCGCGGCCCACGTTGCTTGCGTTTTCCCGATGTTCTGCAGGCTTGCGTTCTAGCAGCATGCCGGCAAACACGACTGCGATTAGCAGGTTCGGCCAATCGCTTAACGTGGCAGCAATCGCTGTGGTGGTGCTGCCCACGGATGCAGGCGCAAGCTGGATCACGGCCAATCCGAGCATTCCCGCGATCACGGATGCAGGGATATAAAGCCACTGGAAAATTCCAAATCGGATTCGCAGAGCGACTCCGACCAACAGCAGACAGGTGACAAAAAGTAGTGCGGCAATCATGGCCGCGATTGTATCGTTTTTCGAATGAATTGACTTCCGGACGTAGCGAAAGTCGCCAGGACTTTCGGTAATTCATCGAGGCGAGCGTGGCTCACATGCGGTTTTTCGCAACCTCGAGACAACTTCGTGGTCGCCGAGGTGGTCGAGGCCGCCTAGACTGTTATCACTTTCGTGTTTTCGTGATTTTTAGTTGCGCAGGTTTTCTGCCACCTCTCCATCAACTTCGTCGGTGGAGAGGTAACTGCAGTAAATCCCGGAAGAAAAACTTAGCACCAACATCCGACGTCAATTGCAAAGTTTTAGCGGCCCAGGGGCCGTTGCTACCTGAAAACTGTGCTGTGACAAACCGCTAGGCACTGGCGAACAGGCGACCGCGGCTGCGGGGCGTCGGAGGTGTTTCGGGCGGTGTACCCACAAACCCTTTTTCCGCCGGCTCTTTTTCAAACTCGCGAAGCGTGCTGGCGAAATTGCGTTTCGAATCGCCGATGCACGAAGCGGTTAACTGTTGCACCTCGTTCAGATCGGTGATCTCCGACAACGGGTGGATTCCGGTTGCCGTTTGGGCGACCACGATGATGCGATTGCCGCAGCGGATCATCGACACCTTGGTGCGTGAATCGATCGAGGTGCTGCCGAGATTTTGAATGACGTCCTTGGGGATGACGCCGTTGGCGGTACCGCCGGAACTGAAGCGTCGTGTTAGCCAAACAAAGCCTGCGAACAAACCGAGCACGACGGCCAGACTCGATGCGACGGTAAACCCGGGAACCGCAAGTTGGCTTTCTTTTTTGCTTTCGGGTTGCGCACCGGTTTCTTCGTTAGCGACCGATCGTTGCGAAAGTGCGGGGAAGCCGCGGGCGATGACTTTGGGCGAAGGTTCGTTTGCCGATGTCTCGATTGTCGAAGCCGGCTGCGCGGTTTGCGGATCCGACATCGATGCCATTTCCCCCGCAGCGGGTTGGGCAAGTGAGTACTGCTGCGCCGACGCGGGGGTGCTGCAAGTGGTCATTGCCAGCGCGGCCCATGCAATCGTGATGGCGGCATGGCGGGGCCAGGTCGTGAGCGGATGGCAGGTCTTATGCACTGATCAACTCCGTCACACGGACGCAGAAGTTGTCGTTCATGACCAGGACTTCACCGCGGGCAATCAGTTTTCCGTTGACAAAAATATCGACGGGATCGCCTGCGAGTTTGTCCAGTGCGACGACCGATCCGCCACGAAGCTGTAACACCTCTTCGAGCTTCATTTGAGTGCGACCGAGCTCGATGCGAAGATCCAACTCGACTTCGCCTAGCAAATCGATCGATTGCCGCTCGCCCGAGGCGTGGTCGGGTTCGAGATTGCCGAGGTTGAACGGTTCAGGTTTGCCCGAATTGGCGACTCCTTTGCCAGCCGCCTGGTCGAGGTTTCCCGACGCTTCGGCTAACAGCTTTTCGATGTCGTCCATGTCCAGATGTTCGTCGGCACCATTGGACTTTGGCTCGACCACAGGGTCGGTCGCAGTAGGCGATTGGGGGTCTGGCTTGGCAGGGTCTGGCACTGGCTAGGTCCTTCCGTGGACGACATTGTTTCACGACCGGTTTCACACGCCGCGCGTCGCTCTGGCCCGCGTGTGCACTTTACTCCTCGCGTAGCTGGTAGTCGTGAAAACCGACTCCGAGCAAATAATCTTCCGCAAGTAAGTGATTAGATGTCGTCAAAATTCGTCTTTCAAGCAACCCCAATTGATTTTCTTGCAGTTCCGTCAACGCACTGGTGCGGATTTTCATTCGGATCGCGTGCCGCAAACGCCCCTGTTTTTCCCCCAATTCGGCGTCCATGGCGTCCGAGTTCTTTTTGCGGATCAAACCGTACAGATGCAATTCGATCGTGTATTCACGCTCGGTATCGATCGGACTGAACGTTTCCCCAAAAGTGCCGAGGTCGATTTCCTTGACTTCGTTTTCGTCATCCGCCTTCTTTTCGGCTTGGACTTCGCCCTCTTGGACCGATTTGATCAGTTTGGCTTCCGCCAATGCGCTGACTTCTTCGGCACTGGGGATCATCAAAAAGAACATTGCCGATTCGAGCAGTACAATCACCCCGACAAACGCCATCACGAGTCCGCGGCCGACGGCGGCTTTCTTCGGAACGGTCGCTTCGTTGTCGGTGTTTTCAGGAGCTTCTTTTTCGTCAGCCATCTAGTTGTCCTCCCCAATGGAGTCGTTCATTTGTATGGTTCGTGCCTTGCGTTCATCGGCAGTTCCGTGCAGATCCTCGACCGTTTCGTCCAACAGAAAGACTTCGACGCGAGGATTACGAGCGATCGCGACGCTTCCACCGGCGCGGTGCATCGGTTCGCTATCGCCCGCGGATGAAACGCGAAAACGTTCGGCTTCGATCCCCTGTTCGGCGACCAGAGCACTGCGAACGGCAATCGCTCGCCGGAACGCCAATTGGACCGCTTCGTCGGTACCTGCAGTGCGAGCGGCATATTCGGCCGAGGTATGACCGCGGACTTCAATCTTTTGAGGTTTGCCTCGCAACTGAGCCGCCAAGTCCTTGATCGCTGCTTTCGCGCTCGGACGCAGTTCATCCGAACCGATGTCAAAAAAGATCACCGAACCGACCGCCGTGACTTGCCCAGGCCGAACGATCCGCACCAACGGGTCTTCCCCACTGGGGGCCTTCTCGGGAACGCCCCCTTTGGCTGTGTCTTTCTTCTTCGCACGGCCCGTGGTCGACAGCACGCTGAATTTGCTCGATCGCGGACGTGAATCACCTGGGGTCAACGCATCAATTGTTCGTGCGTAGCCAAACTGCTGCTTCATCGAATCGACGAGCGCCTGGTAGGTCTCTTCCTCTTTGATTTCGCTCAGCGATACCAACATGATGAAAAACGTCAGCAATAGACTCATCATGTCACCGAACGTGACAACCCATTCAGGGATGCCCATTTCATCTGGTTCATCGTCCATTGTTTACTTCTTTTGACATGATAGCGAGGGAATGCAATTGCAAAGTTGTTTCGGGGCTTATTCAGCGCCGCGTTGATTCGGCGGCAGGAAGGTACGAAGTTTTTGGTCAATCGCTCGTGGGCTTTCCCCTTGTTGGATCGCCATCACGCCGCGGATTGCGATTTCCATACTGACCATTTCGTTACGGCTTAGCAGGCCTAGTTTTTCCGCAAACGGGCTGAAGAAAACATTGGCCACGATCGCTCCGTAGAGTGTTGTGATCAACGCGACCGCCATCCCCGCACCAATCCCCGATGGATCGCTCATGTCTTGAAGCATCATGATCAATCCCATCAGCGTTCCGATCATTCCGTAAGCCGGAGCGAAACGTCCGAGTTGGTCCATGATGCTTTTGCCTTCGCGGTGACGCACGGCAATCGCATTGACTTCGGTGCGAAGCACTTCTTCGACAATCTCAGGTGTGCTGCCGTCGACCGCCATTTGGATTCCAGTTTTCACCAGCGTGTTCTTGATCTCGCCGACTTTAGATTCGAGTGCCAGCAATCCATCACGTCGTGCGGTTTCTGCAAGTTCAACGATTTGTTTGATCAATTCCAAGCGGTTTTCGCCTTTGTTTAGCAGCACTTTTAGTGCGATCATGGGCGACTTGATCATGCTGCCCATTGGAAAGCAGATCAATGCAGCCGCGACCGCACCTCCGACCACAACCAAAAACGACGGGATGTCGATAAAGGCCGAGAACGGTGCGTTGCCAAGGGCAATCGATGCGATGATCAATCCGATGGCGAGTATCAACCCGATGAGGCTGGCGATATCCATGATGAATTATTTCCGAAACTAGTTCAGCGTATTTGGTTTGTTTAATCCGGGCTGTGGCCGCCGCTTTTCTGATGGCGGGGCCGCCGCTAAGACGTGGCGTGATTCAGGGCGACACGCGGTGTTGGAATAAAATGCTTGCGTTGTTGGTACTCCACCGCTCGCTCGATCACATCGTCCATCGTTTCTTTGACCACAATCCGGTCGCCCGAGGTCAATGTCACGAACGTATCGGGACGCCGTTCGACGTAGCGAATCAGGTCTGCATTGAGCACAAATGGCTCGCCGTCAAGTCGCGTCAACTTGATCATTGATGTGTTCCCCGTTCGGAATGGTCACGCCCAGCTGGACAAAGAGACTCCACGTGAGTCTGTAGAAAGCTAGATCACGTTGTGGCAACAAGACGTCAGTTGCAAAAAAGAAACAGCTCGTTCCGATGAGCTGTGTAGGCAACATGTTGGCCTGATCGGCATAACCGTCGCAGTCGGAACGGTTTGCCCGATCGCCAATGCCATCGACTCCCGCGATTTTGCGGCATAGGGGCGTGCCGCAGAAAAACTACTCGCTGCGGCGAGGTCGATACAGATCCAGCGTTTCGCGACCCGCAAGCCCTGCGAACAAGGTCACAATTTCTTGACGTCCCTGTTTTAGGTCTTCGGCCAAGTTGCCGGTGGACGATTGCCCGATGCGGAAAAAGTAGTCTGCGGGGAGCGAGAAATCCAAAGGAATTTCAGCCGAATCGCCAATCGCCAAGATGACGGCCTCGGAATCTAACGGGTCTGCCTGCCCATACACGCTGGTCAATTCCAGCCGGAAATCGGGAGGGATTGGATCGTCGTCTTCGGAATCCTCTTCGTCGAGTTCGACCGGCACGGTCGAGATTTTCGTGACACGCGAGGGACAGCGAAGACGCCCTTCGAGCAAATCCCCCGCGACGATTCCTTTCAGTGCTTTTTCAACCCAATCCTGGTACGTCATCGGCAAGGTTTGCGGAAGCAACTCGGCGTCTTGCGCGTGCAATGCGGAAACCGCCAGCGGCGACAAACACTCATGCGGCATCACCGGTAGCGGCAATTCGTAGTTCACTCGTTGCGAGTGCCCCACTCCCGCCGCTTCGATTAAAGTCACGTTGTAACCGAGGAATCGGCCGTACAGAGCGGCTTCGACGCCAAGTGGTCCCGCACCAACAATTGCAATGCTGCCAGGCGGATCAAGAGTCGCGGTTTCAGAGGTCATAAAAAAGAATCTCAAGTAAAAAAGGTGTCGGACACCTTTTTGGTGGAATGGGTAGTTTGGCGGTTTGCCTATTTTGACTTAAAGGTGTCGGACACCTTTTTTTGTTGTTTGCCGACACGGAAGGGCTGGAGATCGATCGGAGGCGTTTGTCCGGTGATCATGTCGGCAAGACAGACCGCAGTGGCGGGCGAGAAATGAATGCCGCTGCGGTAATGCCCTGACGCCACATACAAATGAGACGTCTCGGGGACGCGGCCAATCATCGGAAATCCGTCGAACGTTAACGGCCGTAGTCCTGCGCACTTTTGCACCGTTGCCGCCGAGGCTAGTTTGGGGACCAAGTCGATGGCGAACTCGCGAAGCGTCTGGATCATGTCCTCGGTCGTCGTTTTATCCAAGCCGACTTCCTCTTCGCACGATCCGATCAACGTCCGGCCATCGTCACGGCACAGCACGTAACGGTTGCCAACGTTGATCACCGAGCGAAGCAGCGGTCGTTCGGTTTTGACAACGAGAATCTGACCTCGAATCGGGATCAAGCTTTGCGTTAATCGCAAATCAGGCGACACCAACCCGGTCCAGGATCCACCACAGACGATGACATTGTCACTTTCGGTCCAGCCCTCGGCGGTTCGCACAGCCGCCGAGCCGGCATCGTGGCGAAGATCCAGCACTGCGGTTTGCTGTGATACGGTGACGCCCGCAGCAAGGCACGCTTGGTGCAACGCGTCAATGTAAAGCGGCGAATTGATTTGGTATTCGTCGGGCACCCACCATGCTTGAGCGTCGGGATGCTGCGAGAGCCAAGCGGAGAGTGCGGGTTCACGCGATTGCAACGCATCAATCGCAGCACGTTCGCACTGGATCTGCAGCTCGCTCCAATAATCGGACATCCCGAGCATCACCGCTTTCTCACCTGGTGAGTTCGCCAAGTACCAGCCACCACAGCGACGCAGGCCGACGTCGATTCCGGTCGTCTGTTTGAGCTGCTCGGACCACTCGGGAAACAATCGATGACTCAATCCGCGAAGCTGGTCCAGCGGGTCGGTAGCGAGATCGAGATTGGCCGGAGGCAGAATGCCACCCGCAATCGTCGAAGTACTCTCGGCGATTTGCCGCTGTTCGATCACTCGCGTTTGGATGCCTCGCTGCGAAAGTTCCCATGCCAGACTGAGTCCGATCACACCGCCGCCGACGATGGTTGCTGTGGTGGTGGCGGTCATCATGCGGTTCGATTTTGGCTCAGGATTGTGTCGATCCGATCTGCAAAGTCGGCAAGAGATCGGTTTTGTTCGCGGGATTCGTTTAAATGATCGCGTAAGCGGTCGAGGCATTCGATCGTATCAATATCTTCGTTTTGCGGAAGCACCGCCAGCGATAATTGACTCTCGTTGGCTCGCTGTTTTGTGATCGCGAACACATCAGCGGAACTCCATGGCATCTCTTGAAACAGACGCTCAAAACGCTCCGACCACGGGCCTCGCAGCCCGATCAGGTAGTAGCCGCCATCCATCGCCGGACCCAAGACGATATCGTGTGATTCAAGTTGCTGTGCCGCGTTTTTGATGTCCGACTCACTCAGTAAAGGGCAGTCGGCCCCAATCAAAACGACGCGGGACGCCGGTGTTTCGGACGACGCGGTGCCCAGTTGTGAGCGAAAGAACCGCGACATTCGGTCACCCAAATCACCATCGCCTTGGGGGGTGATCTCCCACGTGTCGCGTGCCAGTTCCTCGCGGAGAAGCGCGGTGGCGGAATCCGGAGCAATCGAAAGGACGCGGCGATCCCGCACCTCAGCCAATTGTTTGCACAAACGCAATACAAACTCGCGGTGGATTTCGGCTGCGGCTTGCATTCCGATGGAACGCCCCAACCGAGTCTTTACGGTCCCTGCGGTCCAGTATTTCGCCATGATCCCCAAAGTCAGTTTGGATGCGGGGTGCGGCATATCGAAGTTCGTGGACGGAAAGGGGACGCGGACGTGTGCGATGTCGCCGGACAGGATAGACGAAAGGGAGTGCCGCGTTAAACCAGAGGCAGTCCACACGGAACTTTTGAATTTGAAGTAGCGCTATTGTCGTCGTTTGCGGCACTCATTGCCCGGAGCGTCAGCGCGAAACCAAAGTCTGCCATGCTGTTTTTTTAAACCTTGGTCGGGCGCAACCAAATGCAGGATTGGATGCGGATCAACCGCTGTCATTGGATGGGGGGTGGCTGTTGGGATGGTCGGTGTCGATGGTGGTCGGTGTTGCTTAACCGTTTCAGATTTCAGTACCGGGAACTTCCTGTTATGGCAATTTGTTGCCCTTAAGCCGGGGGTTTGTAGCGGTTGTGGCAAGTTTAGCGATCTTGTTGGATTTTCCGATTATTAAGTTGACTGGGCCCCCCGGATGGTCGAAACTCACAGGTTCTTAATGAGTTTACTAGGTGAATTTACATCAGGTGCTCTGGAATCCCCTCTAGTTACGAGAGAAGAGACAATGAAAAAGTTCAAACTGGAACGTCTTGAAGAACGCATCGCGCCCAGCAAGATGTCGTACGGCGGAGGCTCGGGGAGCAAAAGCGGCTCAGGAAGTAAGAGCCGATCGGGGAGTAAGAGCCGCTCGGGATCGAAGAGCAAGTCCAAGAGCAAGAGCAAGTCAAAGTCAAAGAGTAAGAGCAAGTCGAAGAGCAAGTCCAAGTCCAAATCGAAGAGCAAGTCCAAGTCCAAATCGAAGTCCAAGTCGAAGTCCAAGTCGAAGTCGAAGTCCAAGTCGAAGAGTAAGAGCAAGTCGAAGTCAAAGTCGAAGAGCAAGTCTAAGAGTAAGAGCAAATCGAAGTCGAAGAGCAAGAGCAGGTAGAAGTCGAGACATGGTTCTCCAGATAAGCATTCGTAATTTAAGCACTCGCGTTTGCTTGTCTCTGAGCCTTGCTAACTAAAGCCTTGCTAACTGCAGGTTCGTCGCCTGGACGCAACGAACCTGGGATATTGAAAAAGGGGGGGGGCGGAGTCGCGACGCATTTGCTTCGTCCTCCCTGTTTGTGTTCAATCGTGAATGATTTTGCGTGCGAATCTTATTGCGATAAACTTACTTCTTGAGCTGTGAGCAGACGATGGGCCACAAGAAAGACAAGAAAGCTAAAAAATCCAAGCGGCGAAAATCCGACGAGTGTTCGCGCTGCACCCGCGAAGGCGAAGCGTTTTACTGCTTCAAGAAAAACTACGTGTTTGACGTCGACATGGCGAGGGCTTTTGTGGGTGACGGTCGCGAGTCGATCGAACTTGAACCCGAAGACGTCAACTATTCAGTCGACCGTGTGGAAATCAACGAAGGACATCTGGCTCACGTCGATCCGAGTATCCCCGGTATTGTCGCTCATTTGTATTATCCGGACGACGATGGGACGCTTGTGCATGCGCACCGCCTGATTGACGGGCATCATCGCGCCAGCCGCTGTCGCCAAGACAAAAAGCCGTTTTATGTTTACGTGTTGAGCGAAGAGGAGAGTATCGCGGCCTTGATCCGGTCGCCCAAAGGATCCACCCCAGAGCATCTGATGGCTGCAAAAGTTCCCGTTCTGGAATAATGATTTGCTTGGCCCGAATGCCACCTTGGATAAGCTCGGCGTCAGCCCCGTCCCATGTCTACCGAAACTCCCGTCGCTACCGAGATCCCGCCTTCTCTGAGTGACGATATACGCATGTCGACGCCGGATCAGGACGGGATCCGGGTGATCAAAAACCGACGCAAGAACCGTTACATGCGATTGGGGCCGCAGGAATCATTTCTGTTGTCGATGCTCGACGGCAAGACAACGTATGGCGAAGCCGCGTCGCGGTTCGAGACCAATTTTCACGAGCCGATATCGCTCGATGAATTTGGTGACTTCATCGCATTGGCTAAAAGCGAAGGGTTGCTTCGCAGCACTTCGTCTCGGCAATCCACGTCCGAGCGAGATACTCCGAGGACGCTCCGAGAACTGTATCGCCATTGTGTGAAGGCCGCCAAAAAACAGAGTCTGCTCTTTTTTCGAGTCAAACTTTATGATCCCAACGAAACGCTGAATTGGTTAGAGCCGAAGACGCGATTGTTGTTCAGCCCCACGTTGTTTGTCATCGCGGTGTGTTGCGGGATGATTGCGTTGGGCACCGTGTGGCTGCAACGAGATCTGTTTGTCCAGCAATTTGCAGCCAATTTTGGTTGGCAAGCCATTGTGGTGGCTTGGGGCACCACGATTCTGATCACGATCTGTCATGAATTTGGTCATGGATTGGCCTGCAAACGCTACGGCGGCGATGTTCACGAGATGGGGGCGTTGTCGATCTTTTTTACTCCCTGTTTTTACTGCAATGTCTCGGACGCGTGGTTGTTACCGAGTCGTTGGCAACGATTGCTGATCAGTATGGCGGGGACGTACGTCGACTTTTTGGTGTGGATTGTCGCGGTGGCGGTTTGGCGAGTGACGACGCCGGAGGCGGCATTGAACTTTGCGGCGTGGGTGATCGTGTCGACATGCGGATTGCGAGTTGCATTTAATTTAAATCCTTTGATGCGGTTGGACGGTTATTATGCACTGTGTGATTTGCTGCATACCCATAACTTGCGTCGTCGGGCTCGAAAGCGTTTTGTCGGATATTCACGGTGGTTTTTATGGGGCGGCGAGAAACCCGATCCAAGTACCGAACATAGGATGTTAATGTTGTATGGGGCGGGGAATTGGGTTTTCACCGTCGGTTTGTTGAGTGTGATGAGCTTCCATGCCTCGGTGTACTTGCAATCGATGATGGGCATTGGTGGGATCGTTGCCGCGTTAGGCTTTTTTTCGTTGACGACGAAAAGCTATTTCAAAGGAACACTCGGAGAGAATTTCAGTACGATGTTTCGTTCACGTAAACTCCGCGTTTTCTCGGGACTGGCGGTCTTCGCTGGCATCTTGGCCATTCCTATTCACGATCGTGCGGGCGGCGAATTCCATGTTCGTCCGGTGGTTCGCCGCGAGGTGCGGGCGCCGATCGCCGGTTTCTTACGTGAAATTAACGCGGACGAAGGCGATACCGTAGCGGCCGATTCGTTGTTGGCGATGATCGAGGTGCCAGAATTGATCAGCAACATTGCACGCAAGAAAGCGGAGATCGCCGAATCCGAAGCGCTGCTGCGACGGTTGAACTGTGGCCCTCGGGTCGAGCAGATCCGCGATCAAAAAGAACGGATCGAGCGGGCGAGACATTGGAAAGAGTTGGCTGAAAGTGATCTCAAGCGGGCGCGGCAGAGTTTGGTTCAAGAGTTGGCGGCGCTGGAGTTGACGGTCCAGCGGGCCAACGCGCAGGTCGAATATCGCAGCCAGATCCTCGCTCAGATGCAATCGCTGCATGATCGAGGTGGATTGGCCGGACAACAATTGCTGACGCATCAAAAGAACCATCAAGATGCCGTGCTCGATGCGAACCAGGCGGTTGCCGAAATGCGAGCTCGCGAGGCGGAGGGAGTGATTCGTTTCGAAGGCGAATTGGCACGACGTGAAAAAGAACTAGCGGATGCGGTCGGAGCACTGACGCTGCTCGAAGCTGGTTCGCGGCTTGAAGACATCGATGCGGAAAAAGCGCATCTGCAGCGACTCAGTGAAGAACTCAAGCATCTATTGCATCAGCAATCGCAACAGCTTGTGAAATGTCCCGTCGGCGGCACGATCATCACGCCGCGTTTGAAGGAACAGGTGGGCGTGTTTGTCGAACGCGGCATGCCACTTTGTGTGATCGAGGATCTGCATCAGCTTGAAGCGGAGATTTCGGTTTCCGAAAAGGACGCTCGCGTCTTGGTCGCAGGGCATCCGATTACGCTAAAACCCCGTTCGCTTCCGTTTACCAGCATCCCAGCGACCGTCGATCGCATCGCCCCGGCGGCTCAATCTCTTGTTCCCAATGCACCGCGTACGGTGACCGTGTATTGTGTGGTGGATAACCGCGACGGAGCGTTGCGAACGGGGATGACCGGCTTTGGACGGATTCGGTCCGAAAGGCAACCACTAGGAATGTTGCTCTTTCATGCCGGAGCACGTTTGATCCGAAGCGAATTTATGTGGTGAGTGCGATGCGGCGAGTCGTTGCTTCGTTTGGCAGCTAGGATTCATTCGCTGTCCCAGCCTCCCTTCGCCATGGTCTAACGCGGGGTGGCGGTTTCCAGGAAGTTTGCAAATTCATCGTCGGTCCACAGATCGTGATGAAGCGGATTCATGAGCACGGGCTCGACGTTTTTAGGTAGCGAGATCGATTGGCGGCAAGGGTCGCCCAGGTATTGAATCGCGAAAAAGTCGAGCAGCGTTCCTTTGATCTCTTCAAATCGCACGAGCTCGAAGTTGTATCTCGTGAGCGTTTCGGCGACCGCAATCGCGGCGTCCGTACGCGAGCGAATCGCGCGATAGTAGTCATCTAGATACGGCAGCATCCAATTGTTGTCGCTCGAATCGGGGGCGGGGTTTTGGTAACGCAGCTTCGCGCCGCGAAGCCACTCGTTGGCGGCTTCGAGTTGCAGTTTTGCCTGCTCGTATTCTTGGTACGCGTATTCGATTCGCTGTGCCGATTCGCTGATTTCATGCGAGACCGAAAAAATTTGCTGCTGCAACAAGCCGCTGTCACGCACTAATTTCACTCGAGCTTCTTGCGATAACGCCTTGGCTTGCCGCAATCCCACCGGCATCGACATCGTGACGCCGAGTTGCAAGTCGGTAAAATCGGCGGTTGCCATTTGTTCAATCGCGTTGCCTAGGTTTTCACCCAAACCGTTCATGCGGTACAAGGCTGTAAAGTCGAGGTTGGGATTGCGTTGATTGTTGCGGACGAGAAGTTCGAGTCGACGCAGACCGACTTCGAGTCGACGGCGGACCACGTCCGGGCGATTGTCAATCGCTTGGAAATAGGCCCCTTGAGGATCGACTTGGATTTTTTGATCGGTGGGCTCGGTGATGGCAACCAAGGTGCCACCGGCTCCGGGTGATAGTTTCAATAGGTTGCGTAATCGCAATTCTCTGGACACTCGCTCGGACTGTAAACGGATGTACTCTTGTTGATACTCATGAAGCTGGGCACGCGCTTTGGCAACATCGGCCTGGATGACCAATTTCGCTGCCAGCGATTCTCGTTGAATTCGCACGATCTCTTCGAGGACCGGGATGACTTTGCGATACTCTTCTACGGCGACTTGAGCTTGATAGAGATCCCAGAACGCTTCGCTGACGCTGCGTACCGAGGACATCAGCGAACCTTTGAAATCCCAGGCGGATTGTTCCACCTCGAGCCGTGCCACTTGGATCGGCGCCATGTTGACCTGCGTTCCGGCACCGCGAAGCAGTGGTTGGCGAAGCGACAACGCCAACTCGCTTGCGTACGTCGGATTGAAACCCGATGTGGTCGAACCGGGCAAAAATAGATAGCCCGGGCTGGGGTTGTAAGCTGCCGAGACCGTTCCGCCATTGCGGAGCGGCTTCGCCAACGACGCCGTCAGCGCCCCCTCGTCACGTTTGAGCGGCTCGGTTAATCCTGGGCCGAAAAAGGCATTCGGAGGATTGTTGAATTGGTTGCTGTAAAATTGCGATTCAAATTGGGTGTCAAACGCCGCCAATGCCGCTTGCAGTCGTGCTTCGGACGCCTCGACGTCATAAAACGTGGTCCCCGATGTCGTGATCTCTCCCCCATCGGCGACGCGGGCGATTCGCGATTGATTCAGGCTTGTTTGGATTGCTTCGTGCAGCGACAGTTCACGATCGGCGGTGCCAGCGGAGTTACTTTCTGGCATCCGCAGACCCGTTGGGAGCGGAATCTGCTCTGACAGCGTGGCGGTTTCGACGTTTTGGGTCGCTCCGTTGGCCGAGGCCAGCTGGATGGGCGGCTCCGGTAAGGGCGTCGACTGAACCGTTTGACGATCCAGCATCTGGTTCGAACGCAGTGCATATTGCATGCTGGCTCGGTCGCGACGCTTGGCCCAGCGATCCGGCCAATGGCAGCCCGAAACGATGATGACGAGCATCAGCAGGAAAGATGTTTGGGGGCGGAGCATGGCGTGTCGCTGCAAAAGAATCGCGGACTAAACAATCCGAGGTATCTTCTTGTTTCGAGCGGAAACCGCTGCCAGTGGTAGAGAATGAGCCGTTTTTTGCTCGATTCATTCGATTCCCAGCGGGATATCCTTGCCCCCTTGCCTAAGTTCACTCGGGTTGGCCGGTGGTCGCCCTGGCGGGTGTGTATCAGCGAGCGGGAGGTGAGCTTCGTAGATTCCCCCATTCCCCAAGCACAAGGACTTCATGCATCGCATTCGCCAAGCACACTGGGCACGCAGTAAAATCGAGGGCTCGGCGGATTGCCGCACCGCTAAACACGGCGTTTTGGCGTTAATGCCGATAGCATTAACCCATTGCCCGCTGGCGTGATCTTGCCCCAATTCATGCTCGCACGACGGTCTTTCGCTGGGGGGCGTGCTTCGCAAGCGGGCTCACTGAGGCGGCTGAACGGGAATTGGGGAGCTGAAACCGTTGCCAACACAAAGTGTACAGACTTGGAGCGGCTCGATTTCGTCGCGTGAAAAATTCGCGTAATGTAGAATTTCAGCTAGGATAAGGTTATTCACGTGATCCAGAAATTGTTATGCTTCTTCGCGCGTGCAACTGACAACCTTCAAGGAAACATCGGGACGGCATGTCCAAGATTTCCACGGAAAAGTTTCTCGAGATGGTCGAGAAAAGTGGTCTAGTCGAGCAAGCGACCCTGAAACGCTTGCTAGAGAAGGTGCGCGCTAAGTGCGAAGGCCAGCTTCCCTCGGACGCCAACAAGCTGGCGGCCCTTTTCCGGCGACAAGGATTATTGACCCAGTGGCATCTCGATAAGCTGCTGGTAGGGAAATACAAGGGATTCTTCCTCGGCAAATACAAACTGCTCGGGCATATCGGTTCGGGTGGGATGAGCAGCGTTTATCTTGCCGAACACATGCGGTTGGGCGACAAGCGTGCCATTAAGGTGTTGCCGAAAAAACGCGTGAATGACGCCACCTACTTGGCGAGATTTCAGCTCGAAGCTAAAGCGATCGCGTCGCTGAATCACCCCAATATCGTATTGGCGTATGACATCGATAACGAAGGCGATGTGCATTACATCGTGATGGAATACGTTGACGGCATCGATTTGTTGATGTTGGTCAAACGCGATGGTCCGCTCGATTTTTCCACTGCGGCTGATTTGATTGCTCAAGCCGCTCGCGGACTCGATCACGCTCACGACAAAGGGGTCGTGCACCGCGACGTTAAACCCGCCAATCTGTTGTTGGATCTAAACGGCAGTGTTCGCTTGTTGGACATGGGCTTGGCATTGGTCGCTTCGGGCGACGATGAATCGTTGACGGTGGCGAACAATGAAAACGTTCTAGGGACTGCCGATTACTTGGCACCCGAACAGGCGCTGAACAGCCATACCGTGGACCATCGCGCGGACATCTACGGGCTTGGGTGTACGTTCTATTATCTGTTGACCGGACAGCCGCCGTTTAACGATGGCACGTTGGCACAGCGAATTGCCAAACATCAAACGGAGATGCCCAAGTCGATTCGCCAATTGCGGCCTGATTGCCCAGGCGAATTGGAAGGGATCTGCGTCAAGATGATTCAGAAGGATCCCAAATATCGCTACCAGCACGCGGGAGAAGTCGCGGACGTGCTTGAGCGATTTGTCGCTCGTGTCCCCAAGGGGGCCAAAGTAACTTCGGGCTTAGGCGATGCGCCGATGCCGGATGAAGAGTTAGGTTCGTCGATCGGGTTCGATGATTCGCAGATTTCGAAAAATCAAAACGACACGATCTCGAATAAGTCCGGCGATACCATTTCCAGCAGCCGAGCTTCGTTGCTACTGAACGAAGGAATCAGCAGTAGTGATAGTGGCCGGTTGGTCAACGTGCGTCCGCGTCCCGATCTGGTGGACGGAAGTTTTATCGATCTGCAAGCCGAGTCGGGTTATCGGCCGAGCAGCGGAATCTCGTATCAACAGTCCGAGGAAGGCTTGGGGTCGGGGCGTTTCCCCCGCGCATCATCGGGCCGATCGAGTGTGCATGTCGGTGGCGATTCGGATATCTACAACAGTTCGGCAAGTCAAATCGGAAGTGGCAGCGGACGCGGCGGCAATGCGTCGCGGCGGCGTAATGAGAAGTCGGTCGACCCGCTGTTGTTGGGGGCGTTGGCGTTTGCATTGTTTGTCGTGGCGATTGCAATCGGGTTTTATTTGGCCCGTATGACCTCGGGGTAAGCCAAATCAGCGGCCCCTCTCTGGTTTCAGGGCGATCCCTCGCCGTCTGGCGATCGTTGCGGTAAACCGATATGGTTGACGACGCTTTGCCGTGCGGCGTGTCTCACGGAAATTCCCTTTGGATACTGCAGTAGAGTTTCAACAACGTGACTGTGATTCTCGACCGGCCGTATCAGTTTGTGCCGCCTTGCCGTAACAACCTGTGGCCTGCGTTCATTCAGCAATTTCGAATCGTCGACCGCTATCTACGCAAAAAAGAGGGAGTGGTTTCGTACGAATGCCGCAACCTTGATGTCTTTCGTGAATCGCTTGATCGCGGTGATGGGATTCTGCTAGCGCCGAATCATTGTCGGTATGCCGACCCGCTCGTGTTGGGTTGGCCCGCTCGGCACGCGAAGACGCCTGTGTATGCGATGGCGTCATGGCATTTGTTCAACGACGGTTGGCTCGATGCCTTTGCGATTCGGCGGATGGGAGCGTTCAGTATCTTTCGCGAAGGCTCCGATCGGAAGGCGCTGGATACCGCGATCGAGATCTTGACCGAAGCCGAACGTCCCTTGATTGTCTTTCCCGAGGGGACCACCAATCGCACCAACGATGTGCTCAAGCCGCTGCTCGACGGAGTGACGTTTATGGCGAGGGCTGCCGCGCGCCGTCGCCAAAAACATTACGGTAGCCAAGTGGTGATGCATCCCATCGCGATCAAATATCTCTGTAAACAAAAGATCGATTCGTGGGCCAACGAACAATTGTCCGTGATCGAATCGCATCTTGGATGGACCAAGTCACTAAGAGGTTCAATACTAGAACGCACCATTCGCGTTGCCGAGGCGTTGTTGGCACTACGCGAAGTCCAGTATTTGGGTAGCACGCGTGCGGGCAACCTTGCGGAGCGTCGCGATGGGCTGATTCAACATTTGTTGTCCGACACCGAATCACGGCTAAAGATGTCGGTGGGGAACGAGGACCTAAGGGCTCGAGTTCGTGCGATACGCACCAAAGTTTCCTCGATTTGGTTTTCGGAAAACCCAGACGAACAGGAAAAAGTGCGTTTGAAAAACGACATCGTGGCTGCCGATCTTGCTCAGGAGCTAGTGTCATACCCCAATTGCTATCTCGAGTCCGATGATGTCACGGATTCTCGCATTGTTGAAACGATCCAACGGATGCAGGAATCGTTGTGGGGGAAAGCCGATGTGGGGATCGAACTGCATGCGGTGATCGAGTTTGATGCTGCAATCCCAGTGCCTGCCGAGAAGGCGCCGCGAGGCGTTGAAGATCCGTTGCTCTGCGAACTCCGCGATCGCTTGAGCACCATGATCGCTCGCTTATCCAAAGAAGCACGGCCGCTGTAGGCTGAATCCGCCACGTAATTGCAAATCGTAGGGGGCAATTCGAAACCGGCAAAACATCAGTGCGACGAAGCGGTCGACGGACCCGATGTGCAATCGTACATTGCCTTAAAATCGTCTCGTCACTGTGACTTGCGTCAGCGTTATGTGCGTCCCATGGGTTTTGTCGTGGGGGTACAGATCCACTCGTCTCGCTTCTTGAGAAGGAAACTAACATGATCATTGGGGTACCCACCGAAGTTAAGACCGACGAATATCGTGTGGCATTGTTGCCGGTGGGAGTCGAGGAATTGGTCGCTCGCGGGCACCAAGTCCTGATCCAATCCGAGGCTGGCGTGGGCTCGGGGGTGACCAACGAAGACTACCTGCAATGTGGCGCCGAGTTGTGCGATACGGCTGACGAGGTGTTCGCGCGAGCCGACATGATCATCAAGGTGAAAGAGCCTCAGCCCGAAGAGTATGCCAAGGTGCGTGCTGGGCAAATCCTGTTTACCTACTTTCATTTTGCCGCCAGCCGAGATTTGACCGATGGAATGCTCGAAACCGGTTCGACCTGTATCGCTTACGAAACCTTGCGTGACGAACAAGGACGACTGCCGCTGTTGACCCCGATGAGCGAAGTGGCGGGGCGGATGAGTGTCCAAGAAGGCGCCAAGTATCTCGAGAAACCACAAATGGGCCGCGGCATTTTGCTCAGCGGTGTGCCTGGCGTTGCACCCGCGCACATTACCATCCTGGGCGGCGGTGTGGTCGGTGCCAACGCGGCAAAGATCGCGGCGGGCTTCGGCGCCGATGTGACGATTCTCGATGTCAACCTCGAACGACTTCGCTACCTCGATGACGTGATGCCCGCCAACGTCAACTGCTTGTACAGCGACCGACATAACATTCTCGAGCAACTCGAACGCGCCGATTTGGTGATTGGTGCGGTGTTGATTCCCGGAGCAAAGGCACCTCAATTGGTGCGCGCCGAAGATTTGAAGCGGATGAAGCCGGGCAGCGTGGTGATCGATGTTGCGGTGGACCAAGGTGGCTGCATCGAAACCACTCGCCCCACCACGCATAGCAATCCAACCTATATTATCGATGATGTGGTGCATTACTGTGTCGCTAACATGCCCGGTGCGGTGGGGCGTACCAGTACGTTTGCGCTTTGCAACGCGACGCTGCCGTGGGTGATTCGGATTGCCAGTGCTGGTTTGATGGAGTCCGTCCAAGCCTCCGCCCCGCTGCGATCGGCTGTTAACGTCCATCAAGGCAAAGTGGTCCATCAACCTGTCGCCGATGCGTTTGGGTTGCCCTGCGAGACACTTTAGCCTTTAGCCCGGTGTCGTGTTTTTGAAAGGGATGACATGGCTAGCGGAAACGATATGAAGTCGCATTGGCAACTCGACCCGCAACTCGACTTTCTTAATCACGGTTCGTTTGGCGCCGTGCCCACGGTGGTGCTGCAGGTTCAGCAGGCGTTTCGGGATCAATTGGAAAGCGATCCCATTCGCTTTTTGGCTCCGGAACGCGAATTGGAACCCAAACTCGATCACGTGCGTGGTGTGCTTGCCGATTTGGTCGGCGCTGATGATCGCGATGTGGCATTTGTGCTCAATGCGACCGACGGGGTGAACGCGGTCCTACGCTCGTTTCCGTTTGTCGACGGGGATGAAATCGTTGTCACCAATCATGGTTACAACGCGTGTATCAACGCGGCTGAATTCGCGGCCCAGCGGGGCGGCGCGACGGTGCGGGTGGCCAACGTGCCCTTTCCGATTCGCGATCCAGGCCAAGTGGTCGATGCGATCGACCACCAGCTAAATGATCGCACACGATTGATTATGATCGATCATATCACCAGTCCCACGGGATTGGTCTTTCCCGTTGCGGCGGTAGCGGAACTGGCTAAAAGTCGCGGCATCCGCGTGTTGGTCGACGGAGCGCATGGGCCCGGCATGGTTCCGCTGGATCTTCGCAGTCTGGGGGTGGACTACTACACGGCCAATCACCACAAGTGGCTGTGTGCACCGAAAGTGTCAGGATTTTTGTGGGTGCACCCCCAATGGCAGCGCGAGGTGCGGCCGACGATTATCAGTCACGCGGCGAACCGACCGCGTCCCGGTCGTTCACAATTTCTCGCGGAATTCGATTGGAAGGGAACGTTTGATCCCACGCCGATCTTGGCATTGCCGAAAGCGATTGAGTTTTTGAGTTCGTTTTATCCAGGTGGATTGGATCAATGGATGCAAGTCAATCGAAATCTCGCGATCGATGCATTAGGATTGTTGTCCAGCGGATTGGGGATCGAGGTCACGACGCCGCCTGAGATGATAGGCAGCCTTGTGACGGTGCCATTGCCGAAACCGGAGAATGCGAACGCGGGCGAAGTTCACGAGACGCTACAATCACGGCTGCGTCAACGATACAATATCGAATGCCCCGTCTTTCCCGGAGTCCAACCTAATACGTATCTGCTTCGGATTGCACTTCAAGCCTACAACGATCTTGATCAAGTCCATCGATTGGTCGCTGCTCTTCGTGACGAATTGGGTTTGAGTTAATCCGTGGTGGCTAAATCTGGATGTCTGGCTCGACTTGTTCGTTCGACAAGACGCTGTTCATTTACGGCCAAACAAACCTCAATTAAATTGACACAGAGAACTTCATGTCGAAAAGTCTTGATACCGAAAACGCCGTTGCCTCACGCTACTCGGCTGCTGCTCAAGCCGTCGAACCGGCGCTGTGCTGTCCTGTCGATTACGACGCCAGCTTTTTGAAGGTGATTCCAAGCGAAGTCATCGAACGTGACTATGGTTGTGGCGATCCGTCCAAGTACGTTCGCAAAGGCGAGACCGTATTGGATCTTGGCAGCGGCGGAGGCAAGATTTGCTTCATTGCTTCGCAGGTTGTCGGCGAGTCGGGCCGAGTGATCGGCGTCGATATGAATGACGAAATGCTGACGCTGGCAAGAAAGAGTCAGCCGGTGGTTGCGGACGCGATCGGCTATGACAACATCACGTTCTGTAAAGGACGTATCCAAGATATGGCGGTCGATCGCGATGCCGTTGATCGCTTTCTGCAATCGAATCCGGTCACCGACGAGGCGACGCTGCGTCACTTGGAATCGTTTGTCGCGGCCCAGCGTCGTGAGCAGCCAATGATCGCCGACAAATCGGTCGACGTCGTGGTCAGCAATTGTGTCTTGAACTTGGTGGATTCTGCGGAAAAGCAAGCTCTGTTCGCCGAGATCTTTCGCGTCTTAAAAAACGGTGGGCGTGCCGTGATTAGCGATATTGTCGCCGATCGAGTTGTCCCTACGCATCTTCAGCAGGATGCTACGCTGTGGAGCGGATGTATTTCCGGTGCCCTGAGAGACGAAGACTTTGTTCGCGCGTTTGAAACGGCCGGGTTTCACGGAGTCGAAGTCGTGGTGATGCAACCCGAGCCATGGCAAGTGGTCGAAGGGATCGAGTTTCGCTCTGCGACCGTGATCGCATACAAGGGGAATGCCCGAAGCGAGCCCGACGCCACCTGTGAAGACCAAGTGATGTATCGAGGCCCGTTCGCCAGCATTCGTGACGATGAGGGTAACGAGTACCGCCGCGGTGAGATGGTTGCGGTCTATCCCGGAACGTTCGCGATGTTGTCTCGCGAACCCTACGCAAGTCACTTCATTCGTGTTCCCGCGAAGCCGAAAAGCCAGGCGACTGGATTGCCTGTTGCCTCGCAAGCCCAAACCTACCAATTGCAAGTCGCATCAAATTCATCGCCCCGCGGATCCGAGGGCTGCTGTGATAGCGGCGGCTGCTGTTAGCAATGCGTGGATCAGGCAAAGTTGTCGACAACCCCGATGCCTTGAATGCCAGATTCAAGCAGTTGATTCGACAACGCGTTGATCTCTTCGTTGGTCGTGTTTTCGATGTCACGAACGATCATTGCACTTTCGACAAGGCTTGCGATCGAGCGAGCCACGGGCGTATTGCCCAGCGGTCCATCGATGATCACAAGATCAAAGTTTTCTTTGAGCGTTTGGATCAACTTGGCGATCTCAGCTGCGGTTGCTTGCCCTGAAGGCTCGCTCGGGAACAGCGGAAACAGCGTGACGTGATCCTCGACGGCATGCACGGCGATCTCGCCGAGCGACAGCCCGCCGCGAAGGGCGTCCAACCATCCGTATTCGACATCCAGACTCAGTTCGTCGACGAGCGTCGGCGTTACAAGGTCGGCGTCCACAAGCGCGACGCGAATCCCGGCTGCGGCGGCAGCCATGGCAACCCCGGTGGCAACCGTGCTGCGGCCCTCTTCGGGATGCACGCTGGTGACCAGCACGCTGTCGAGCCCGGTTTGCACGGCGCCGAGCATCTGTTCGGCCACCATTTGGAATAATTCGCCTTCGAAAAACAGCTTGGCAACGTTGCTGGGAACGTCAAATTGGTCCACTTCCCAGGCTGCTTTTAACTTCGCAGCCACAGCAGGAGCTGCTTCGGGGGTCGGGCTTGGCGAGGTTTCTACGACCTCGACCGGATCGGCGGCCGGGATGGTGTTTGCAGCCGGCATTGCAGCGGCCAGCGTTGCAGCGGCAGACGGCGGAAGCATTTCGGCGGCTTGAGGCTGCGACGGAATCGCTGACGTACCGGTTTGGTTTTCTCGTTGGCTGGTCGTTCGCGCGGCCGCTGTCTTGCTCGACAAGATGCGTTGCAGCTCGATGATCGACGCTTCGTGCGACGCGGATTTTGCTTCCGAACGGGGCTTGGTTTCCGAACGGATCTTTGCTTCGGGAACAGGCGGCGTCTTCACTGTCACGGCGGCAGCGGGCATCGCGGCAGCCGACGCCTTGGCAACAGCAACAGTGGTCGCGGGCGGCTTGGCAGTGGGCGGCTTGGCAGCGGGCGGCACAGCAGCGGGCAGCTTGGCGGCCGGAATCGCGGCGCGAGTGGTTGCTTTTGTTGTCGCTGGTTTCGCAGCGGTTTCCGGTTTCGGTACCGCAGTGGGTTTTACTGTGCTTTCGTCTAGCTCTCGCGCGACGAAGGGAGTGAATCCGCCACCGATGATGTCGCTGGTCCCTGTGTACGATTCGCTGGCAAACGAAGTAATCGTGTGTTGCAGCGACGCCAAAACGTTGGCATTGGGGATCGGAGCCGATTCCGGTTCAGGAAACGATTCCATCGCATCTTCGGACTCGGCCGCGATTTCATCACGAAGATTCGTCACGCGAATGTCGGTCGCAAAATGCGGCGCCGGGACATGTTCGGCTGTGTCATGATCCGCACGGATCTTTTGGTCGTCGGTTTCATCAATCCACCATGTCGCCGGCGCTGGCGACGGTGACTTCGTTTCCACGCCAGACTGGTTCTGCTGGTGGGACGAATTCGTATCCGCGTTGCGGTTTCGTCTTGCAAAGGCTTTGACAAAGGCCTGGTTGTTAGCAGTCATGGTTCTTACCGAGCAGTGAAAATTTGAAGCTTGATGTCGTTAGATTAAAGGGGCGATGCGAGTTCACGACGCGCGTGATCTAGTTCGCAACCGGTTGCGATGGCAAGTACTGTTCCCAGTTAAAGATGCCACGTGGAGTGGCCGATTCTTGGGGCGTTGCCGGTGCCGGAGCGGTTACCGAGGTTGGTTTGGCAGCCGACAAATCAGGCAGTTCGGAATTGGCCGAGTCGCTGCCAAGATTCATGGTGCTTGGGCTTTCAAGAGGCGACGTGGAAAAGTCTGCCGTTGGTGCCTTGTGCGAATGAACGGTTGCGTTCAGTGCCGCGATGGCAGGATCGATCCCGCGAGGGTTGCTGACCGTACTTGCCGGTGTTCCCGCGGACACATTCGGATCTTCGCTGGGGGCAGGGGCATCGGTTGTCGCTGCCACTTTCGCGGCGGGCGACGAATCCGGTGTCATCAGGGCAACATTTGCCTTCGCGGTTGACGCATTCGCGGGGGCCGGTTCAACGTGGCCTGATACATCAGCGTTGATGTCTTCATCGGCAAACACGACCAATTCTTCGGGAGGAAGCAGGTCAGTCAGTTGGGAATCGGCAACCGACGGTTCGCTTGACGATTGAGTCGCTCGGCGGCTTACTTTCACGGCAAAAATGATCACTAACAATAGCATGGCAATGATAAGTGCATTGCTGCTGATCAGTTGTTGCCAATTTCGTTTCGGTGGTTGCGCTGCCAGTGTGACCGCAGGGGCCTCGGTCTTTGCAGAGTCCATATTTGTCGCAGACGCCATGGCTTTCGCAGGCACCGCGTCGGTTTCTGTGAAAACCGCAGGCGAAAGACTCGAGGTGGACGAAGGGATCGTCGCCGAAATTATGGGGCTGGTTGTCGGATCCTGAGTCGCTGCAGCCTGGATTGCGGTGTCGCAAATTGTCGCAGCGCTGGAAGCCGATGCAGGATGCGACTCGGTTGCGACGCTCGAATCACCCGGATGCGAGGTCTTGATTGTGGAATCCGCATGCGGTGTTGGCAGCGATCCCGTGACCGTCGCCGGTGTTTCAGTCTCGCTCGCACGCGGTGTCGTGCCTGCGGGCTGGCTCGGAGTCAAATTTTTGAGCTTAAACAGCGTCGGTGGCAATGCGGTGTTCGAGTGCTCGTCGCCCTTCGAGCGTTCGTCTGCCGCTCTGACTGGTGAGCGTCTGACGTCTTGCGTGGCTTTTTGCGAGACGGTCATGTGATCTTCCTGATACACGAGTGCGAGGCGTTTCAAGCATTACTGACAAACAAGGCGAGCCGGGTCGGATCCCCTACAGGACTAGATCGGTACGCAGCATGAATGATCTTTAGGAATCTGCGGAATAGACAAACTTTGCCGATTGATCAAGATGAAATGACATCTTTTAATGCCAGCAAACCGTAATGTCAGCAAACGAGGGGATTTTGCTCGCAGAATCAGGCATCACCTTGTGAAACAGCGAACAGGAAACGAAGATACGTGTCCTGGAAATGCCTCCCCTTGCCATTTTTCGCTAAAAATACGCGGCACAATGCTTCAATCTGGAACGACTCAATCTGTTATTTCCGAGCTCCTACGCGAGCGGATTCTGCTGCTCGATGGGGCCATGGGGACCATGATCCAACGTCTCGGTCTGGACGAGGCGGGGGTGCGAGGCGAGCGATTTGCCGATCATGATCCCAAAAAAGATTTGAAGAATTTCTCGGATATTCTTTGTCTGACCCACCCCGATAAGATTACCGCGATCCACGCGGCCTACTACGAAGCGGGCAGTGACATCGTCGAAACCAACTCATTTGGTGCCTCGCCGGTCGGAATGATCGAGTTTGGATTGCCACTCGAATTAATCGACGAAATCAATCATGCCGCGGTGGCGTGTGCCCGCAAAGCGGCCGATGAGTGGACCGAACGGACACCTGATAAGCCGCGTTTTGTCGCCGGATCGATCGGCCCAACCACAAAACAGTTGGCGATCAGCACCGAGGAAGACCCCGCTCACCGCGGCGCCACGTTCGAAGAGATGGTCGACAGCTATCGCGCTCAGGTCAGCTCGCTCGTGGCCGCTGGCGTCGATATCCTGTTGCCCGAAACCGCCATCGACACGCTCAACTTGAAAGCGTGTTTGTTCGCGATCCAAGACTTCTTTAACGCGGGCGGTCGCCGAGTTCCTGTGATGGCGAGCGGTACGTTTGGCGATGGTGGACGAACGTTCGTCAGTGCTCAAAGCGTCGAAGCGTTTTGGACCGCCATCAATCACTTCCCGCTGTTGTCGGTCGGCATGAACTGTGCCCTCGGCCCCGACGTGATGCGGCCTCATATCGAAGAACTTTCGCACGTCGCGGAGATCCCGATTTCGTGCCATCCCAATGCTGGTTTGCCGAACGAGATGGGGGAATTCGATCTCGGTCCCAAAGCGATGGCCGAAAAAGTGGGCGAGTACGCCGACAATGGTTGGCTGAACATTCTGGGCGGCTGTTGCGGCACAACCCCCGATCACATCCGCGCGATGGCCGAGCGAGTTAAGGGACGCAAGCCGAAACAGGAGACGCACGGACCGGTTTACACCCGGTTGTCCGGTCAGCTTCCGATGGTGATGCGTCCTGAAATTCCGTTCACCATGATCGGCGAACGAACCAATGTCGCTGGCAGTAAAAAGTTTGCTCGATTGATCCGCGAAGACAAATACGAGGAAGCGGTCGATATTGCGCGCGAACAAGTTGAAAACGGGGCGACCATTATCGACGTCAACTTCGACGAAGGGATGCTCGATGGCGTGGCCGCGATGGAGCGTTTCTTGCGTCTGATCGCGGGGGACGGAGTGGTTGCCGCAGTGCCGGTGATGATCGACAGCAGCAAGTGGGAAGTGCTCGAAGCGGGACTTCGCAATGTCCAAGGGAAAGCGATCGTCAACTCGATCTCGCTTAAGGACGGCGAGGAAGAGTTCCTGCGTCGGGCGCGTTTGGTTCGCCAATATGGTGCGGCCGCCGTGGTCATGGCGTTTGACGAAGAGGGACAAGCCGCCGACGAAGAGAGCAAGGTGCGGATCTGTAAACGTGCCTACGACCTGCTCACCACAAAGATCAATTTTCCTCCGGAAGACATCATCTTCGACCCGAATATCCTGACCGTCGCGACGGGAATGGAAGAGCACAACAACTATGCCGTTGACTTTATCAACGCCGTTGCGCGAATCAAAAAAGAATGCCCCGGTGCAAAGACGAGCGGTGGGGTCAGTAACATCAGTTTCAGTTTCCGCGGAAACGATCCTGTCCGCGAAGCGATCCACAGTGCATTCCTGTTCCACGCCATCAAGGCCGGTTTGGACATGGGAATCGTCAACGCGGGACAGTTAGAAGTCTACGAAGAGGTGCCAAAGGATCTACTCGAGCATGTCGAGGACGTGCTGCTGAATCGACGTCCCGACGCAACCGACCGGATGCTCGAATTTGCCGAGACGGTAAAAGGCGGCGGCAAAAAGAAATCAGGCGAAGACCTGGCTTGGCGTAACCAATCGGTGGCCGAGCGGATGCAACACGCGCTGATCAAAGGGATCGACAAGTACATTGTCGAAGACACCGAAGAGGCACGCCAGCACTTTGATAAGTGTCTGCAAGTGATCGAAGGTCCGTTGATGGACGGCATGAAAGTCGTCGGTGATCTGTTTGGTGCCGGCAAGATGTTTCTGCCGCAAGTCGTCAAAAGCGCTCGCGTGATGAAAAAAGCGGTGGCCTATTTGGAACCCTACATGGACGAGGAGAAACGACTCGCGGGGACCGAAAATGATGCCGCACGCGGCAAGTTCTTGATCGCCACGGTCAAGGGCGACGTGCATGATATCGGTAAAAACATCGTCGGCGTGGTGTTGCAGTGCAATAACTACGAGGTCATTGACCTGGGCGTAATGGTTTCTGCGGAACGGATTTTGGAAGAAGCAGTCAAGCAAGATGTGGACATGATCGGGCTGAGCGGTCTGATCACTCCAAGTCTGGATGAGATGACACACGTCGCACGCGAGATGAAGCGTGCCGGAATGACGATGCCGTTGTTGGTCGGCGGTGCAACCACCAGCGCCAAGCACACTGCAGTCAAAATTTGTCCGGCATACGACGGGCCCGTGATCCATGTACTCGATGCCAGCCGTAGTGTGAACGTCGTCGAACGACTGCTCAGCAAAGAGCATCGCGACGAGTTTATCGCCAACAATGTCGTAGAGCAGAAGAAGTTGGTCGCCAGTTTCCGCGAGCGGCAACAGAAACTGGTGCCGTACGCGGAAGCATTTGAAAAGCGATTCGCAACCGATTGGGCCAACGTGCAAATCGACAAGCCTTCGTTTACCGGCGTAAAAGTGCTGAAGGATTTCCCACTTGCCGAGATTCGTCCTTACATCGATTGGTCGCCGTTCTTCATGACTTGGGAATTGAAGGGCAAGTATCCCAAAATTTTCGATGATGACGTGGTCGGCGAAGAAGCCAAGAAGATTTATGACGACGCAAATGCACTGATGGATCAAGTCATTGCCGATGGATCGCTGAAAGCGAACGCGACCTATGCGTTTTGGCCAGCGGCCAGCGACGGAGACGACGTGATTCTGTACACCGACGAATCACGCAGCAAAGAATTGTCGCGTTTCCATTTCTTGCGTCAGCAGTGGGAACGCAAGGGGCAAAAAGATTATCGATCGCTTGCCGATTACATCGCACCGGTCGACAGTGGACGCCAGGACTATATCGGAGGCTTCGTGGTTACCGCGGGGATCGGCGCTGATGAGTTGGCCAAGAAATTCCGAGCGGAACTGGATGATTACAAGGCGATCATGGTGCAAGCGGTCGCAGACCGATTCGCCGAAGCGTTCGCGGAATTGCTGCACGAACGTGCTCGAGTGGATTGGGGGTTCGGTCAAACCGAAGGCCTCGATAAAGACGACTTGATCAGCGAGAAGTATCGTGGCATTCGTCCGGCCGCCGGCTACCCGGCTTGTCCTGATCACACCGAAAAACGCACGCTGTTTGATCTGTTGGATGCCGAAAAGAGTACCGGGGTCGAGTTGACATCCAGTTATGCGATGTACCCCGGCGCGGCGGTTAGCGGTTTGTACTTCGGTCACCCCGAAGCTCGCTACTTCACCGTCGACCGAATGACCAAGGATCAAATCGAAGCGTACGCCAAGCGAAAAGGCAAGCCACTCGCGGAAATCGAGCGTTGGCTCAGCCCGAACTTGGCCTACGAACCCGAGTAAGGTGTGGCCATTCGATGTGCGATAGGCTTCTGGCCTGTCATGACGATCGTTGGGCTCCAAGCACCCCCTGCCAACAGGCTAGCAGCCTGTGCTACGGCGCTCAATCGCGAACCCAGCGAACCTTGGCCTCGATGCCGCCGCGACTGCTTTCGGGCCAATCGCCTTGCGGATAACCGAGGTAAAACAGGCCTAGAGCTTGGTCGTTCTCATCGAGCCCGATAAAGTCTCGCATCTGCGTGCTGGTAGCTGCAACATTGGTCGACCAGAAGCCGCCCAGTCCGTATGCGGCTGCGGTTAAGTGCATGTTTTGCACGGCACAAGCGACCGCCAACAACTCATCCAGCAACGAGATCTTTTCACTCGCTTGTCGTTTCATTCCAATCGCGATCACGACCGGAGCACAAGTTGCATTGACTCGCATCCCGTCGTGTTTCTTTTGCTTGAACGTTTCCTCGGTCGTCAGACTCTTGTAGGTCTCGGCCAAAAATTCGGCCAATCGCTTTCGAGCATCGCCGCTGAACACCGTAAAGCGCCAAGGTTCGGTCATCCCATGCGTGGGTGCCCAATTCGCATTTTCGAGTAATTCGCGAACGATACTCTCGTCCACATCTCGGTCCGAATATTGCGTCGGTTTAATCGTCCGCCGCTCACGAATCACTTGGCTAACAGGAAGCATATTGGGGCCGTTCGGTTAGAAAATCGGGTGTCATTCAGCAAGTCGCCGTTTTACCCGATTTTGCCCGTCGCGTTTAGCTAAGGTTCAGTAGGTTCTCGCCGTAAGCTGGTTACGCAAGGTGATGAAAATTCATCTGCTGTAATTGAACGTTTTTAAGCCCCAGCTCCCAACCCGACGCGTCAGTTATGAAGTTGCGCTATTTGCTGTCGCGGAGCGACATACTTCGATAGCCTCGGACTTTAGTCCGAGGGATTTTCTTGGTCCCAGCCCGTTGGGCTGGGCTAGGTAAACGACCGGGGCTTTGCCCCTAAATACAAACGCGCAACTTCAAAACAGACGCGTCGGGTTGGGATTGAGGCGGATCGGTGTGCGTGCGGACTGATGATGATTAAAGGTCGCTACTTTAGCTTCCATGCTTCGTCGAAGAATCCGGCGTCGACGACTTTGCCGGGCCATAGCGAGTCGGCCGGGGTGCGGATGTCGATGATCGCCCAGTCGGGAAGTTTGGGGACTTGGCGTGCATTGTTTAAATAGGCGTACTCGCGATATGTAAACCCGCTGTTGATGACCACATAACGAGTGGGGTTTTTGGGATTGGGATAGATCATTACTGGCGCGTGATGAGCCGCGTCAACGCGTTTCTTATCCCCAACCATCAGATTGCTTTCATCCTCGGACCAGGTGATGGGAAGTTCGCTTTGGATCGATTTCAGAAATGCATTGCTGGCGGGATCTCCGAACACGATCAAGTGGCTGGACGCGATATCATCGTCGCTGATTTCAGTGTCCTGCTTGACGATCGCATCGCCGCGGAATTGGCGACGCCACTCACGAACCAAATGATCCTGTTCCGATTTTGCCCAGGCATCGGTCTCGGGGTGAAGTCCTTTGCCGCTGGGGGCGACAATGATAAATCGTTCCATGAACGCATCATCAATCGGTCCTTGCAAGCCATGTCGCTTGACAACGCGGATGGTTGCGGGACGTGAGCCGATTTTCCATTGATCACCATCGCGATGGATTTGACATTGCCAGGATCGGTCGGATTCGGGTCGCGGCCCCACCAGGATTTGGCGGTTCGTTGCACTCTCGCTGTCTTTGTCAGTGCTGAAATCAACGATCTCGATCTGTACCGGTTGGCGAAGATTAAACGGGGCGTCCCCTGCAGCGAGATCAAGTTGCAGTCCACGGACGCCATCGACGGTTAAGCGAATCGTGTTTTCAGAAGCTGACAACGTGGCGCGGACGGTTGCACGTTCCCAGTGTTCCGTCAATTCATCGACGGTTAGCCAAAACGATCGGTTGTAGCGTAGCGTGTACGTGGTGAAGTCGACTGTCGTGAGGGCACGGTCACGTCCTTGGACGGCAAGGTTTGCCAGTTTGTTCTCGATCGTCTTCAGCGAATCAGGGTGGATCGCATGTTTGGTTTGGGGGCCAATCAGGTGGGTTAGCTTCAACCCTTGATCCCCCATCGCTTGTTCCATGATGTCGGCGGCTTGTTTTTGGATATCCAGTTCGCCGCTGTAAGCGATTGTCGGCAAGTTGAACAAGTTTGCGGCGTATCCGGTGCAGTCATACAGTTGCCAAAGCTTTTTCTCGTACCAAGTCGGGGTCAGAGTTTCACCCTGAAACGATTTCAAGAATTCAGGGGTTTCGGAGAAACCGGCACCCGGCGTAGCGGCAAAGAATTGGCTGGGATAGTGCACCGCGAATTGCCAGCAGCCTGCTCCGCCCATCGAGAAGCCGCGTATGCTGATGCGGTTTTCATCGACACGGTATTGCGACTTGGCGTGGTCGAGGGCTTCGAGCACATCGATTTCACCCGCGAATTTGAAGGCGTTGCTGTAGCGACCGTAGGGATGCACAACCAGTGTGTTGGCGGGCGAGATTTGTCCGACGCGGTTCATGCGTTCGTGAATGAAAAGAGATTCCGTGGACCGTTCGCCACGTCCGTGTAGCCACACGTCGGTTCGGTACTCGCTCGCTCCGGCGAATGCATACGACTCGGGGACCACGACACCGTAGGGCTGAACGGTGTCGTCGATTCGCGACTTGAATCCTCGCACCACCAGACCGGTCTGCGTGGTCCAGGGAGCGTTTCCGTTTGTCAGTGCATCGGCACGAGCATGTCCTTCGGCCAACACTTGGCGGGCTTTGCCAATGTCGTTTTTGTGGAAGAGTTCGCGATGCGCAATCGCGTCTCGGATCGCTCGCGAGAAAATCTCGACATCGGGTAGCAGCGATTGCACTTTCAGATCATTTGATTTTCGGAGCTGCTCGATTTTTTTATTCAGCTCTGCCAATCCGCCATCAAGTTCGTCTCGAACGACGTCGCTGAGTTCGATTCCTACGGGCGGCACTGCGCGAACGTGGTCAGCAACATTGTCGCCGGGGCCATCGGCGAGGGCCGAGGAGATGAGTAGCAAGAGGACCAGACAGGCAGAGAGGTTTCGCATTGGGGGCGGCTTTTGGTGGGAGAGTGGGAGAGTGGGAGGCAATTGTAATCCAACGTGACTGCGTCTTCAGCGGTGGGGGGGGATGGTCGCGACGCAAATAAAGCGAACCTTTCCTGGTGTCGCTGCGTCTAAACCCTCAATCCCCAGGCTCTGACCGCGCGGCACCGCAGCTTTGTGGCTGTCGCATTCCACGATTTCTCTTAAAATCGCAAGCGGTTTTGGTGCTTTACAGCCCAATATGATGCCTGACGAGCACTTTCTGTGTCGCAAGAGGCCGCCGGTCTCCACAGGTGGAGTGTTCGGAACCTCTCAATCGGATATCTTTTCCTGAATGGATGTATCACCCGAATTAACCGACCAGCTGCTTCGTCATATCAGCTCGTCTATCTACCGCCCCAGCAAACCCAAGCAAATCGCGACCGCGCTGAAGCTGGATTCCGAAGGCTATCGCGAGCTTCGCCGAGTTGTCAAACAACTTGTGATCGAAGGCCGCGTGGTTTACGGATCGAATCACTTAGTGATTCCTGCGGGCGCCTTCGAAGGGGGCAGCGATTATATTCGCGGCACCTTCCGTCGCGCGATGGGGGGTGGCTTTGGTTTTGTTCGCCCCGGCGAACATGATGACGACAGCGAAATTGCCGAGCATATTTTTGTGCCACCTGGTTCGACGCATGGCGCCCTCGAAGGCGACGTCGTCGAAGTCAAATTGCAGCCGAGTCGCAAGGGAGGCCAAGAGGGCGTCGTTGTTAAAATACTCCAGCGTGCTCGACGCCAATTCACTGGCACGTTTCGCATGATTCGCGGCGAGCCCGCGGTATTTCTCGACGGGACTCCCTATAGCCAGCCTGTTTCGATCGGCGATGTTCGCGGGCTGCCGCTCAGTGACGACGACAAAGTGTTTGTCGAAATGGTCGAGTTTCCCGACGATGATGGTCACGGGGGCGAAGCGGTGTTGTTGGAGCGTTTGGGCAGCAGCACCAATCCGGCAATCGATACGCTGACGATCATGCGTCAGTATGGGTTGCCTGATCACTTTCCTGAAAACGTGTTGGATAGTGCACGCGAGCAAGCCGATGCGTTCAACGACGAGGTCGTCCCAGAGGGACGCAAGGATCTGACCAAGTTACTGACGATTACGATCGACCCGTTTGATGCTCGTGACTTTGACGACGCCATTTCGCTCGAGCGTGAAGAGGGGCGTTGGCGGTTGTGGGTGCATATCGCCGACGTCAGCAGCTTTATTCCCGAAGGGAGCGTGCTGGACGAAGAAGCCAAAAACCGAGCCACCAGCGTCTATTTGCCCGATCGCGTCGTGCCGATGATTCCTGAAATCATCAGTAACCACTTGGCCAGTCTGCAGCCCGATCGCATTCGATTGACCAAAACGGTCGAAATCGAAATGCTTGACGATCTAACGATCACGCATATCGAAGTTCACAACGCCGCGATCCTCAGTGACAAGCGGTTTACTTACGAGCAGGTCGACAAATTTTTAGCGAACCCCGATGCTCAGCGCAAGCCATGGGGCGATGCGATTTGTGATCTGCTTTCACGGATGCACACACTTGCAATGCAGATGCGAAAGGCTCGCTTCAAGGGTGGTTCGTTGTCGTTAGACATGCCGGATGTCAAATTGGATTTTGACAAATCGGGAAAGGTTCGTGGGGCACATTTATCGGAAAACACCGAGAGCCATCAGATCATCGAAGAGTTCATGTTGGCGGGCAATCAGGCGGTTGCTTCGTGGTTGGATGATTTGGAATTAAACTTCCTGCATCGCATTCATGAACCTCCACAACGACGGAAAATCCGTGATTTGCAGGTGTTCGTTCGTGATTTAGGGTTAAACGTTGAGTCGCTCGAAAGTCGGTTCGAGATCCAACGGGTGCTCGACATGGTCGCGGGCACGACGCTGGAGCAAGCGGTCAACTTTTCCGTTTTGAAATCGATGAACAAGGCGGTCTATGGGCCTCAGCGTGAAGGGCACTACGCGCTCGATATGGAGCACTATTGCCACTTCACCAGTCCGATTCGTCGTTATCCCGATCTGTCGGTGCACCGATTGGTGCAAAAGCTGATTGAGGGCCAGAAAACGCCGGATGAATCGTTTCAGGTGTTGCTGCGGCTCGGGCATCATTGCAGCGATATGGAGCGCAATGCACAGCAGGCCGAGCGTGATTTGATCGAGTTAAAATTGCTTCATTTTTTGAAGAAGAAGGTAGGCGAAAAACTCGATGCTGTCGTCAGCCGTGTTTTTGCCGACGGTATTCACGCGCGTTGCATCAAGCTTCCCGTCGACGGATTTTTGCCGGTCGCCGCATTGCCGAATGACAAATATCGATTTGAACGTCAGGGGCAGCAATTGGTCGGATTCCGCGACGGAAATCGTTTTCGTCTGGGAGATTTATTGACGGTACAGATTGCCAAAATCGACCTTCAAGAACGCCAGCTGTTTTTTGATTTGGTTAAAAACCACTCCTCAGAAGCGGGCCCAGTGTCCTCAGGCCGTCCGAAACACAGCAAAGAACGGGTGGGAACAAAACGCAAGAATGAAGCTCGTCAAAAGAAGAAGCGGCGAAAGCGATAAAGCATTTGCGGCTTGGGGCTTTTCGATCGTGGTGTTCTGTATAAACTGACGCGTGTTGATCGGCATCCGTCGGTCACACACTGATCGTTGACATCACGGCCGCCTTTCCCCTGACTAACGCAACCGCGGTAGCTATCTGTGCTGCTTTACCGGTGCTGAAAAATCGATGGACACTCCTGCCCCTAGCGGACTTGCCATGAATACCTCGCTTTCCACCACACCGTTGGATGCATGGCACCGGTCCGCCGGTGCAAAAATGGTCCCCTTCGCGGGCTATGAGATGCCGATCCAGTATTCCTCGATCGTCACCGAACACCAAGCGTGTCGAACATCGGCGGCCCTTTTTGACGTCTCGCATATGGGACGCATTCGTTTTGATGGTGATGGCAGCGAACAGCTGCTCGATCATCTACTGACACGCCGAGTGTCGGATTTGCCGATCGGCGGAGTCCGCTACGGCTTGATGTGTAACGCCGAAGGGGGCGTGTTGGATGACGTTCTGGTATCGCATTTGAAAACTCCGTCGGATCGACGATTTCATTTGTTGGTCGTCAACGCATCGAACCATCAAAAAATCGTCGACTGGATCACGCCGCATCTGCCCGATTTTCCCACGGTGACGATGTCCGACCGTACCGAGTTGACTGCGATGATTGCAGTCCAAGGACCTAAAGCGATCGATGTTTGCAAAAAGCTTTTCTCGTTTGATCCGAGTCGTCTAAAGTATTACCAAGCCACGATCACCGATCAGTTCAAAAAGCCAGCGATCGTCAGCCGGACCGGCTATACTGGCGAGGACGGTTTTGAGTTGATCGTTCGTGCCGAAGAAGCCAACCGGATTTGGGAAAACATCATGCTTGCCGGTCGCGACGAAGGCTTTGCCGCCGCCGGGCTGGGCGCTCGCGACACGTTGCGAATGGAAGCGGGAATGCCGTTGTATGGTCATGAGTTAAACGAATCGATTGATCCGATTTCCGCCGGGTTATCGTTCGCGTGTAGTTTTAAAGATCGCTCGTTCGTAGGGGATGACGCGCTGCGTGCGGTGAAGGCCGCTGGTCCAAAACAAGTTCGCGTGGGGATGATTCCCGAAGGCAAACGGCCGGCTCGCGAAGGTTGTGACGTGCTCGATGCCGATGGAAATAAAATCGGTTACGTCACCAGCGGTGGTCCATCGCCGACGCTCGGGCATCCGATCGTCATGGCCTATGTTGATGCCGAGTTTGCGGATGCGAAGCAGTTTCAAATTGATATCCGCGGGAAGACCGTGGTTGCAAACGCGACCCCCCTTCCCTTTTACAAACGTCCTAACAAGGTTTGATCGTCCAAGCCTTTTGATCGTCAAAGAAGGAATTTTTGCATGGCCCGTGATCCAGAAAAATTGTTGTATGCCGAGTCGCATGAGTGGTGTGATGTGGCCGAAGAAGGTGGCGAGAAAATCGCCACCATCGGAATCTCTTCGTTTGCGATCGAACAGCTGAACGACCTCGTCTACATGGACCTTCCCGAAGTCGGCAAAGCGGTCACGGCGGGCGAAGAATTCGGTGAAGTCGAGTCGGTAAAAGCGGTGAGCCCGTTGTACAGCCCGATCACCGGTGAAGTTGTCGAAGTCCATAGCGAGTTGCCCGACAACTTAGACCAATTGAATGACGATCCGTATGACTTCGGTTGGGTGATCAAAGTCAAAGTCACTGACGACTCGAATCTGTCCGCGTTGATGGACGCGGCCGCCTACAAAAAGCAGTGCGCCGAATCGGGCTAGTTCTCCGAGATCCGGGCTGTTGATTTACTTGAAACGAGATAAGTGAACACGTTGCACGCGAGATTGATCGAAGTCGCCGCTGGAGGTCCGGCGGAGAACATGGCGATCGACCAGGCGCTGTTAGAGTCGGTCGACCGCGATGCCGTTCCGACGCTCCGGTTTTACACTTGGTCCGAACCGACCGTTTCGCTCGGCTATTTTCAAAAAGCGAGGGATCGGCTGGCTCATTCGCCCAGTGCAAAGTGTGCCTTCGTTCGTCGCGCGACCGGTGGCGGAGCCATCGTGCACCACAACGAACTGACTTACAGTTTCGTGTGGCCGCTTGAATATGTTCCTGCGGGGGCGAAATCCGAGCTCTATCAGCAAACCCACCAAGCGATCATCGAGTCGCTCGGGCGGTTTGGCGTCTCGGCGACTCGTTATGCCGATTGGGGGGATCAAGCGGTCCAAACGGCCACCTCCAACGAAAAACGCTGCGACCCGTTCCTCTGTTTTCAGCGACGGACCGACGAAGATCTGGTCGTGGCAGGCTACAAAGTGTGCGGAAGTGCGCAGCGGACGAGTCGCAAGGCGGTTTTGCAGCACGGAAGTATCCTGTTGGACGTCAGCCCTCATGCCCCTGAATTACCGGGGGTGGTCAATGTGACGCCGCATGCGATTGCACCGCAAGAGCTGGCAGAGACGCTGGCATCGAGCATGGCGAAGGCGTTTGGTATGAAATTTGATAAGTTTTCGCTAAATGAGACGCTTATTCAGCGAGCCAAACAGATTCAAGCGATTCGGTTTGGTCAGTTAGATTGGAATGAAAAACGTTAAAATTACAGTCCGGAACGCGGGCGATTCAATCGCGGTGTGGTTATATTCGGGCTAGTTGATAGGAATGGCATTAAGGCGTCTGGACTTGCTTTAAAATCGAAATAAAGGCATTATCCTTTCCTTGATACTGCTTAGAATCAGGGCTGTAGTGGTAGACCGACGGAAATGTACATCAGTTCTCCATTGTAAACGTAGCAACAGTTCACCTTTGACTAATCTTCAATCGGGGGGGTGGGTTGCTGCGAAAGACTGGGGGATGGAAAAAAGGGGGCGCCAGTTAGGATGACGCTTCCCGGGGCATCCGGGGGAATAGGCTTGTCATTTGCCTCTTCGAACCCTTCGTCGCGCGTCACTGCACGAATGGTCCGGTGAGTATGCAGAGAGGAAGATTGGTAAAACGATTGGGACTCATTTCGCAACCCAGTTGTTGAAGGCGGAGCGAAAATGATTCTTGGCCATTGAGCGTCCAAGAGATTTTTTGGCCGAATGAGATTGGGGTGATCGTTCTCGCGTCGCGGGCATCAGCCATCCATTGAGAGGTGCTTCATGAAAGTTATGTTGAAAGTTCTGACGGGAAGTCACGCCGGCAAGGAGATTGCCGTTGCCAGCGAGAAATTTCTGATTGGACGAAGCGACTCGTGTTCGCTGCGTCCCAAGAGCGAATCGGTCAGTCGCAAGCATTGCATTATTGTCTTGAAAGATGGCCGCGTTCTTGTCCAGGACTTGAAGAGTCGCAACGGTACCTTGGTCAACGGCAAACGGTTGCCTACCGATATGGCCAAAGTGCTCAAGCCGGGCGACAAGCTAACGATCGGCAAATTGGAATTCGAAGTCTTGATCGAGCATGGATTGCAGGCTGCCAAGAAACCGCAAGTCGCGAACGTCGAAGACGCTGCGGCGCGGGTGGTTCAAGCTGGATCTGGCGACAGCAAGTTCGAAGAGGTGGATGTCAATTCATGGTTGGACGAAGCGGACCAGATCGATCGCGTCCGTAAGATCTCGGATCCTGAAACCCGTCAATTGCGGCTTGATCATCCTTCGGAAGTGAAGAGCGGGACCGATTCTGATAGTACCGAGCTTTCGGTTAACGAAGAGGACTCGGCAATGCGTAAACGCAAAATTCCTGAAAAGCAAAAGCCAATGAAGCTGCCTGAGGGAATGAAGAAGAACATGAAAGAGAATTCACGTGACGCTGCCGACGATGCACTCAAGCGATTCTTTAGCGGTCGCTAGGAAAATGGCATGGAAGAATCGACTGCGTTTCTAATCGAACGTCACCGTCAGAACGATCCTGCAGCGTTCGAGAAGCTCGTCGGACGCTACCATTCGCTTGTCTTTGGCGTCTGTATGCGGTTCATGCGTCATCGCCAAGACGCCGAGGACATGACCCAAGAGACTTTCTCTCGATTAGCGAGATATTTGTCACGTTGGGATTCCACACGGCCGATCGAACCTTGGCTTGTCACGATTGCTGGGAATCGTTGCCGGACCGTGTTGTCGCGGCATCGACACGAAGTGGTCACCGGGGTTCCGGTCGAACCGGCGTCCGATCGAGTGCAAGAAAAAATCGCTGCCGATTCGCTGCGCGAGGAAGTCCGATTGGCCCTCGCCTCTCAGCCCGAAAATCATCGCCGTGCGTTTGAATTGTTTCACGAACAATCGATGAACTACGCCGAGGTCGCAAGCCATTTGGGGTGTCCGCTGGGCACCGCCAAAACATGGGTGCATCGGGCTCGGGTGGCCATCATGGACGAATTGCTTAAACGCGAAGTCGTGGTTGCTGCCAAGAATGTCGTTGCCACCGAGGTGAAACGATGACCTGCCAAGAATTTATGGCGACGCTTCAGCACCAGATCGACCGGCGGCAATCGCTCGATGGTAACGACCTGCTGCAGACGCATGCCTCGCAGTGTGACTGCTGTCGCGAACGTCTGGTCGCTTGGCAACAAATCGCCACGGTATTGCCCGGCGGCGAACCGCTTGCAGAGATCTCGCTTGCCCAAGCGGACTCGGGATCCTGTCTCGGCGATTCGCGTGCTCGCTTTATACCTCGCCACGTGATGGCGGCCGTGGTGCTCGCTGCTGCCGCGGTCATTCTGGTCGCGTTTCGAATGCCTCCAACGCCTGCTTTGTCCCCGTCGGCTGAGTCGTCGATCGCATTGCTTGCGCCCGAGTCGTCTCCGTCTCTGGAAAACCCGTCTTCGTCGCTCGAAGACAGGGTGCCGAAAACCGGCTTGTCGATGCTGGGGGCTGAGAACCCGGCCTATGGAATGCGGACCAATCCCGTCGCTTGGTTCCATGATGTTCAGCAACGAGATTGGTTGGGACAGACGATGCCGACGGTCGAGTCGTTTCGCGATGGCGTGGCGCCGATTGGGCGTTCGTTGTTGCGGGCGGTAACGATTTTGACGACCTCGGGAAAAGATCAGCCGTCTTAACTAAAATAGAGGTCTCGATTGGCCGCCGAGGTCGGTGGAAAGTCGAATGCTTTGGCGGGGACTTGTGATGGATCAAAAATTTGGGACTTGGGTCGTTTGAGCATTGGGTTACGTCGGAAAGTCGGCTTCGCGGTTCTGGTGGGTGTCGTTGCGATGTCCATGGGAATGTCGCCACGTGGGTTTGCCGAGGAATTGTTCCAGCTCCGCAACGGAATGACGCTGCGGGGAACCAAGGCCGAGATCGCCTCGCTCAATGCCAACGCGTTTTCCGCTGCCGCGGCCGGCGAAATCAAACTAAGACCGATTTGGGTCATCGATGACGGTTTGACTCGGATTTATTTCCATGGCAACGGGATGTCCGCTGCGCCGCCCGTGGCTGTCCGCGATATCGAAAAATCGATCGAGTTTTGGCAGCCCACGCCGCTCGGTGGCAAGGAAATTTCGGCGATTGGCAGCATCCTCGGCGTCTCGCCGTTCAACGAATTTGGCCGCCGGGTGATGACCGTTCGTGGCGTCGATGGCAGCCCGATGCGTTTGGTCCAAGGGATCACCGAGATCAATGGCCGCTATGCGAGAGTCGAGGGGCTCAAAGGCGAAAAATCCTATGTGTGGGATATGCGAGTGGCGACCAGCTCGCTGAAGTCGGAGACGCTGAAGTCGATCTTCCGCCGGCGAATGGACTGGGACAATCTCGACAAACGGCTCGAGGTCGTTCGCTTCTTTATGGAAGCCGGTCGCAACGGAGATGCGATCGAGGTGCTGCGAGAAGCAATCGAGACGTTTCCCGAAGCGGCAAAAATGCAGCGACAAATTATCGTCTTGACCGAGCGGCAAGCGAATCAGTTGCTCGAAGAGGCGATGTTACGAGCGGATTCAGGCCAAGAGGAGTTGGCACTGCAGATCCTCGAACAATTTCCCACCGATCAACTTGGGCGTGTGACTCGATTGCAAGTCCAGGACGCGACGCAAAAGATTCGGGCATCCCAAAGTCAAGCGAAGTCGCTGATCAAACAGCTCGACAGTCAGATTCAGCAACTCGAGCAGGCTGAATCGCTACAGCCCATTTTTAATGAAATCAAAGCAGGGCTTTCGTCGGCAACGATGATCCGCTTAAGCGATTACATCCGCTTGGGGCAATCCGAGGCGGTGCCGCTCGAAAATCGCGTTGCTCTGGCGATCGCCGGTTGGTTGCTCGGTAGCGGTTCGGGCGAACAAAACTTAACCGTCACGATTTCGCTGGTGAAAGTACGTGATCTGGTGGCGGAGTATCTAGGGACTTCCGATGCCGGGCGTCGGCAAGCGATTTTGGCTGAATTACAAAACCTCGAAGGGGCCGAGGCAGAGTACGTTGACCGTATGTTGCCTCTGCTGACTCCTACGCTCGAATGGCCCGAAGGGGCACAGCACGAGACGATTCCCGGGATGTACTTGGTCGGCGACGAAACCGAGCAATTGGATCAGCCGCCGCGGCCTCGTTACGTCGTACAGTTGCCACCGAACTACAATCCGCTTCGCGAGTATCCCTGTGTGCTTGCGTTGCACCCGGTGCGTGGCACTCCGGTGTCCGAGATTGATTGGTGGAGTGGTGTCTACAACGAAGAGATGCAGGCTCGATTGGGGCATGCGTCCCGCTACGGATTTATTGTCGTGGCGCCGCTGTGGACTCGCGATTCACAGCGAGATTACGAATACAGTTTGCGAGAACATGAACGCATCCTCGTTTCGCTTCGCGATGCAATGCGTCGCAGTTCAATCGATGCCGACCGCATCTTTATTGCCGGGCATGGCGAAGGCGGCGCGGCGGCATGGGACATCGCCTATTCGCATCCCGATTTGTGGGCCGGCATGATTTCGATCAGTGGCGAACCAGCGAAAACGATTACGCATTACCATCCCAATGCTCCCTATGTGCCAATGTACTTGGTGATGGGAGAACGCGACGGAGCGCCGACGCCGCTGGTTCGCAACGGACCGATCATGGATGACTACGTCAAATTCAAAAGTGACGCGATGGTGGTGATGTATCGCGGCCGAGGACGCGAGTTTTTCTATGAAGAGATTCATCGCTTGTTCGAGTGGATGCGTTTGCCATCGCACGTCCGCAAAGAGGCCCCCGAGGACATCGATGCGGTCACAATGCGCGACGGCGACAATTTCTTTTGGTGGTTAGAACTTGGCGCTCTCAAGCCCGATGTGGCTGTCGACCCGCTGTTGTGGGAGCAATCCGAACGACTTCGTGCTGCATCGGTCTCGGCGTCGATTGGCAGCGACAATCAGATCCGCATCAACCAAGGCCCGACCGAGCAGTTTATGGTTTGGCTGCGTCCGATGCGGAACGTCGATCTCAGCAAACCGGTCACGATTCGTTATCGCTCGCGGCGAGTGATGTTTGAGTTTGACGGTTCGCTCGCAACGTTGCTCGAAGATGCCCGCCGCCGGGCCGATCGAAAGCGTCCCTTCTGGGCAGGCGTCCCCGTCCCTTGATTTTCCCGTCCCTTGATTTGCTGTCACTCAAAGAGGGCCGTTCCTCAGTAACGCCCGTTTCTAAAAACAATAACGCCCGTTTCTAAAAACGCCCCGTTCGTTGGTGTTTTGCTGCCAAATGGCTAAGGGGGCCGCGTCGCACGCAAGGCGGTGATTAGGGTTTTTCGCGAAAAGGGCGAACTTTCGTCGCCCCTAACCCATCCAAATTGGGCATTTCCGGGGGTGGGGTTCGTCTACAATGGCCGTATCCCCAACAACCCTTTTGCTGCTCAGGAGCGTGCACGGTGAAACGACGCGATTTTTTAACAACCCAGGCTTTGCTTGCAGGCACGGCGCTCTCGATGGCTTCCGGAACCACGTGTCACGCCCAAACCGAGGAAACGGACGCGACAAATTCCGGTACCCCGGCGGAGGCAGCCAGCGGGAAAACACGGCGTGTTCATCAATCGGTCATGGGATGGTGCTTCAGTGGCATCGATACGCTGACCTTGGCAAAGCACTGCAAACGGATAGGCTTCGAAGCGATCGAGGGCATTCCGGCCTCCAGCTACGATGCGGTCACGAAGCTTGGGCTGAAAATCGCTTTGACTGGCAGTCATGGATTCGCCAACGGGCCCCTCGATCCTGAAAATCATGCCGAGGTTGAAAGAAAGCTGCGTCAGGGAATTGATCTCGCTGTGCAGTATGGGGCGCCGAACGTCATTACCTTTACCGGAATGGCAAAGAAAGGAATCAATGATGCGTCAGCACGTCGCAACTGTTTGGATTGTTGGAAACGTGTACTACCTTATGCCGAAGAAAAGAACGTCGGCATCGTGCTGGAACATCTCAACAGCCGAGATGATTCACACCCCATGAAGGGGCACCCCGGATATTGGGGCGATGATTTGCACCTTTGTGCCGATTTGGTTCACGCGATGGATTCGCCCAAGTTCAAACTGCTATTTGATATCTATCACGTGCAGATCATGAACGGGGATCTGATCCGGAATATTCGCCAGTATCATCCGATTGTGGGGCATTATCACACAGCCGGAAATCCAGGGCGGGGCGAACTAGACGAGAACCAAGAAATCAATTACCCAGGGGTTATTCGAGCGATCGTCCAAACGGGATACCAGGGCTATCTCGCCCAAGAATTTATTCCCACGGCCGACGATCCGATCGATTCCTTGGAAAAAGCGTTTCACCTTTGCGACGTTTGATTTTCCGAATAATCGGTAGATGCACCGCAGAAGATGCGACGCAGCGGATCCGCTGCAAGAAACGACATTACTGTGGGAACCCTGCGTGGCACGGATGTGTCAGTTCAGATCCGTGTGATAACAATTCGGCCTGAGGGCCAAATAGTTCAGAATCGAAAACAAAGTCGATCGGTTTGAGTGAAGGTTTTTTGAGAGTTGATGCAACGCACTAACATCGAAACGAGCGAGCTGAGTGTCGAAGAATTTCGGCGTCTCGGTGTACGTTTGAACGAATGCCGCTTGCCGGTCATTCGCCAGGCGATCGCGCGGGTGGGTAAGTCGCTTGCCGACCAGCAACTCGTGGCACCCTCGCCTCAACGCGAGCGTGAATTGTCGCTGTTGGTGACCTCGGCGTACCGGGTGCTTGATCCTCGAAACCGTCGCGACTTTGTTCAGCGTATCCTGGTTGGACGTTTGCAACCCGAGGGGACTCCGTGGTTGGGACAGCAAAACTTTCGCATCGGTGTTGCCCAAGCCAGCGAGAATCCCAATGACAACGAAGGGGCATCGGATGACGATCCCTTCGATTTCGATCTTTCGAGTTCAAGTCAAACTCCGTTTATGGTCCAGACGCGAGCTTCGATCGCCAATTGGACGCAAAGTCTCGATTCGCAAGATTTGATCGAAGCGGGCGTCCGACGACGACGGCTCGCCAACGTGCGGAATTCAATCCAGCATCCCTGGATGCTGCTTTCGTTGTTCGGCTTGCTCGTTGCCACGCTGTTCGGCGTGTCCAAGATTGATTTAGGTCCCGAAGAATATTTGGGTCCCGAAGCGTATCAAGCTTGGAATGGTGAGGTTGCGGACATCGACACACTTGCGACTGCCGATACACCCGCCGAGACGTCCGTTGCCGAGACGTCTGTTGCAGGGACGTCCGTTGCAGGGACGTTGCGGCCGACTGAGTCAGAGGTTGTCGTCGCTGCGGTTGCCGAGAATCCGAGCGATGGTCCCGGTACTGTGACCGCGAACGCGGGAAGTACGATGACGCCGGAACTGGCCACTGCACCTGAAACGACGGTCGCAGCGTCAGCGCAGCTTGTGCCTGAGGAATCCGTAGTCACCACGGACGTTCCCATGTCGCCCGTCGCAACGGCCGCAGCTCAGTCTGCAGTCGCTCCGTTGACTTCCAACACGGCTAGCAAATCGGCGCCGGAAATTGATCCTTTGGATTTGGCCATCGATGCGTCTTTGGCGGCGCTTTCGTCGCTGCCCTCACCGGCACCAAGCGAGGTTTCCCCCAGCAAGGCGTCTGCGTCGGCGACCATGGCCGGCTCGCTTGACGCTGCTTCCGAACCAGAGTTTCTTCCCGATCCGTTCGCGATCGTGACATCCGAAGGGGATGATTTTCCATTTCCCGATTCGCTCGACATGCTGAGCCAAATCGATGGGTTTACCGACTCCGTCAACGGATTGGACCACGCGAAGGAGGGCCAGACGAAACGCACCGCCGTTCCCTCGTCTGAACTACAAGCGGCGGCACGCGAAAAACTAAAATTGCGTTTTCCTGTGCTAGGGACGCGGATGCTACCCGAGGCGGTCGTTGAGTTGATTGGGCAATTGCAAGATGCCTTGCTCGACGCGTCTAGCAGCGACGAGGCCTACGTGATTCAGCGGACGGTTGCCGAACACGCTTGGTTGGTTCAGGATGCGGCCAAAGTAGAAGCTCTTGTTCACGAATTAACGAATACCTTTGAATTGGACAGCGACCCAACGCTGGCGCAAACCTATTTGGCATCGCTAGCGATCGCGGATCTCGATGATACCAAGCGTTTTTTGGCTCGTAACGGATTTGTGTTGGCGGAGCGTTTGTTGACGAGTGAGTCGCTGGAACAGAGTCACCTTGTTGCCCGCGGCGCCGCGGGTTTGGCCAACACCGTTGGTGACGAGCAGCTTTCGATCGACGCGCGGCGGTTGACGCAAGCGATCGAGTTGTCCACCAAAATGTCAGCCACGGTCGTGCGCCCTGACGCGATTCCCTTTGCATCCGATTTGGATCTGGGGGTCGCGGGACGTTACTACTGCTTGATGCTTCGCAATTGGGATCAGGGGTTGCCCTGGTTAGCCAAAGTCAGCGATGCAAGGATCGCAAGTTTGGTCAAACAAGAGCTTGCTTTGACAAAGGCATCCTCGATTACCGAGTGGAATGCTCTGGCGGATCGCTGGAAGATTGCCGCCGATCGAACCGATGGTCGTTCGGCGGATTCAATTCGTTCGCATGTGATCGCGATCAAGCGGCGGATCGAAGCGGATGCCGATGGCTTGCAAAAGCTCGAACTGCAACGCGAGATCCGCAGCTTGGAATTGGAGTTGCCATTTTACATTGTCAAACTCGGCGAGTGGGACAATGTAAAACCGGTCGCGACACCGGAGTCGCGTAACATGGTTCCCGCACCTGCCTTGGTGGATAGCTCGACCGGCATGATTGGGCGAGTCAAGATTGACGGGCGTCCGACTCATTTTCGCGTCGTCTATATGCCTGGGGGATTGTTGACACCCTCAGCGTTGACGCAATATGCGGCAATTTATAGTTTGCAAGAGCAACTCGTTGAAATCGAGTTTTCGGGGCAATTGCAATTGTCTACTCCGATGGAAGTTCGTTTGATTTCTTCTTCGGCGGGGCGTCATCGGTATGGTGAAGTCCGTGTTGATGGCGAGATCGTTTCGCTCGATGCCGACTCGGAATATATCGATCTTTGGCTCGACTCGGGAAGTCATCAGCTCCAATGGCATGTCCGGGTAACCCCGCTAGCGAACGAGTATTTTCGGGTCCAAGATGTGCTGACTCGGGGCGAACTGAATCTAACTCATTCAAAAGTCATGCAATAACGCTCGCCAAGCTCGTACAATGTCGGCACAGAGATTGTACGCCACAAAACCTTGGACTGAGTGTTTATGAACGTTGTGAGTGAATCCCCCCGTGCGTCGACATTAAGCGAATTGCGCGAATCCGCCTGGGTCTCGAAAAGCGTCAAGCAAGAGATGCAGGATAACTTTGTTCGCATGCTGGAAAGCGGCGAGCCATTGTTTCCGGGGATCGTGGGATACGAAGACACCGTGATCCCCGAAATCAATTTAGCGCTGCTCGCCGGGCACGACATGTTGTTTCTGGGCGAAAAGGGGCAAGCCAAAAGTCGAATCATGCGGATGTTGACCCGCTTTCTTGATGAATGGGTGCCGTACATCGATCATCCCGATTTGCCAGTGCACGAGGATCCCGAGAAACCGATTTCAGCCGCTGGCAAACGTCTGTGTCGAGATACCCCGGCCGACCAGATCCGCATCGCGTGGTGGCATCGTAGCGAACGCTATGCTGAACGGCTGAGTCCAGGAACAAAGTTTGCCGACATCATTGGCGAAATCGATCCCGCCAAGCTGACGGGCGGTGTCAGTATGAGTACCGAAGAGGCTCTTTCGTTTGGCTTGATTCCTCGCATGCATCGTGGCATTTTTGCTATGAACGAACTGCCCGAACTGGACGATCTGGTCCAAGTCGGACTGTTCAATATCCTCGAAGAACGCGACGTGCAGATTCGCGGTTATCCCATTCAATTCGACATTGATTTGGTGATTTTGTTTTCAGCCAATCCGTCGACTTATAATCGCAGCGGCAAAGTCATCCCGCAGCTCAAAGATCGAATCGGCTCGATCGTTCAAACGCATTACCCCAGTGAACGTGACCAGGGGATCGAGATCTTGCAGCAGGAAGTCGGGGACGATCTCGACGGGAACTACCCCGTCCAAGTGCCCTACTTTATGTACCAAATCGTCGAAGAGATCACGAACCAAGCGCGTCGCAGCAAGTACATCGATCAAGCTTCGGGTGTATCCGCGAGATTCTCGTTGGCCAACTTTCGCACGCTGATTGCCTCGGCACGCCAACGAGGTGTGTTGCACGGTGAGAAGCCCGCGGTGCCACGAATCAGTGACCTGGGGCATATCTATTCCAGTTCGCTCGGTAAGTTGGAACTTGATTTGATGGGGACTCATCAGATGAGTGAGCGGCAAGTGTTGGATGCCGTGGTCGCCCAAGCAATTGAAGTTGTATTCAAAGAGTACGTCGAAGAGCACGGATTGTCGGACATCGCCGAGATCTTTCGCGGCGGCGTTCGCGTCGAAGTCGGTGACATGCTGCCAAGCAGCCATTATGCCGAGCGACTTCGCCAAGTGCCGCCAGCCTGGAATAAAGCGTTTGAACTCAATGCGAGTGAGAACGATGCGGTCCGCGCCAGTTGTGTCGAGTTTGTGTTGGCAGGACTGTACAGCATGGAACGAATCAGTCGCTCGCAGCGATTCGGAAAGATCCAGTACGAGTTCTAAGCAACCTTGTAGCATAGGCTGCTCGCCTGTGTTCGCTGAAACGACCGCCGAAATGACCGGCTTGAAGCCGGTCCCACAATCATTTCATCCGCAGGAAATCCGAATGGACCGTCGACTCGGGGGTGTGATTCACGCCTATCAAAAATACGACCCGACCAAGTTCCCATCGCCGACCCAACCGCCACCGGATCTTGTCTCTTCGGCGTTTGAGCAAGCGTTGATGTACGGCAACTATCACGAATTGACCGAAGAGGAACTTGCGCGAGCGATTCGTTTAGATCCAAGTCAAATGGCGGGTTTGGGACCGAGCTTGGACATGTTGCGGGCGATTCTCGAAGAGCGTAAACGCAAAATCCTAGAGACGTACGAATGTGATTCGGTCCAGAAAAAGGCGCGTCGTGCGTTCCAGCAATCGACCAAGGAGGTTCGTTTGCCTAAGGAGCTCGACAAGTTTTTTCGCCGCGCTGTGGTCCAAGAGCAACCGTACTTGCTGGAGTCGCTGTGGTACCAGGCGGGTGATGATAACAATGACACGGCGCGGTCCTTGCTAAAGGTCACTCAGCGGATGAGTGACAAACACAATATCGAAGAGCTTGCCTCGAAGTATCACTTCACCGGCATCGAGTCGATGTCGGTCACCAAGGCACTCGAGGTCAAAGAGGAGCTCGAAAAGATCGACGAGCTATTGAAGCAGCTCGAGGAAGCTGAGAAAACAGCTCAGATCGCCATCATCGATATGGAGATGTTAAGCGAGTTCACTCAGCCCGGCGACATGCAGCAGCTCGAAGAGATGCGGCAGCAATTAGAGAACCTCGCTCGCGAACAGGCCGAACGCCAAGGATTGGAAAAAGATCCCAACAACAAAGGCGGGTTTCGATTGACGCCGAAAGCCTACAAGATTTTTCAAGGTCGGTTGTTGGAGCGAATCTTTAGCCAATTGGCACCCTCGCGATCAGGACGTCACCATGGCGACGTCGTGGGCGAAGGGGCTGTCGAGTTGCAGCAAACCAAACCCTACGAATTTGGCGACAGCGTTGCGAATATGGACTTGCCACAAACGATCATCAATGCGTTGTTGCGGCATGGGGATGAGCGGCCACTGCGACTGCATAGCGACGATATTGTTGTCCACAAAACACGCAATCACCCGAAATGTGCGACTTGTGTGATCATGGATATGAGCGGGTCAATGCGGTACGACGGTCAATACATCAACGTCAAACGCATGGCGCTAGCGATGCAAGGATTGATCCAGTCAGAGTATCCGGGAGACTTTCTGCGGTTTATCGAAATGTACACGTTTGCCAAGTTGGTCTCGCCCGGCGAGATCATCGAACTGATGCCAAAGAACGTCACGATCCATGACCCCTGGGTGCGGCTCAAAGCGGACATGAGTGACAAAGACATTAGTGAACAGCAGGTTCATCCCCACTTTACGAATATCCAGCACTCACTCAAGTTGGCGCGTCAAAATCTCGTCAACAGCGATACCCCGAATCGGCAAATCGTGTTGATTACCGACGGGCTGCCGACGGCGCATTTCGAAGACGAGTGGTTGTACATGTTGTATCCACCGGATCCGATGACCGAACAGGCGACGATGCGCGAAGCACGGCTGTGTCAGAAGGAAGGGATCACGATCAATATCTTTCTGGTCCCGAGTTGGTCACAGAGCGAAGAGGATATTCGCTTTGCTTACCGGCTTGCCGAAAGCACCAAGGGCCGCGTGTTCTTCACCAGCGGCCGAGACCTCGATCGCTTCGTCGTTTGGGACTACGTGCAAAACCGCCGCGACATTATTTCTTAGGTTGACAGCGAAAATTCTTAACCCCAAGCGTTGGCGAGGGACTCCATCTAAATCGGTCCCTCGCGGATGCTTCGGGTTGTGATTGCCTGTGCGGTGACGATGTCTAGCTAGGCCCTACAAAAATGGCATGGACATGCGAACAGAGTGAGCAAATTTCACGCGTCTATTTCGTGATTCATCTTGACACCTGTCCCCGTTTTTTCGCAACCTCGGCGAAAAACCTTTGCTTGCAACGATGGAAAGACATATGAAACGGGTGAGGTGGTTCGCGAGGGCTGTCGAGCAGGAAGCTCGCCAGTTGCGTGGTTACTTTCTGTTTGCAGGTTCGATAAAGCGTCAACGCCAATGGCGTCGACTTGAGCGAGCTAACGAGTCCTACGGACACACCGTTCTGCTCGACATCAGCAAGATCATTTTTGACGGTGAACAAGGCCGTCGGATTCACGCGTTGGTCAATCTGCTGACTCGCGGAGGCTATCGAGTATGGTTGACTCCTCGAGTTTGCTTTTTTCAGAATGCCAATAAAGTCTATAAGTGGCGGGCTTTGGAGCACGTCTATGAGTATGGCGTGGAGGGAACGCCCGCAAAGTTTGACCTTTGCATCACCGATCGACGTCGGGTGTGTCCGGTAGCCAATCGCACATTGCGTTTAACGAGTGATACCCAACGCAAGCTCAGCGACCGCGATTTGCCGGTACCCTACACGATCCATCCCGACCACATGGATGCACGTGAAGACCTGAATTTTCAAACCTATCGCGATACCCAACGACGCTGGCTCGTCTTCTTTGGCGGTGACCGCCGGTCTGACGCCTATCATCCGAGCGAGCAATACACTCACTTTAAATCGACACCTCGGCCCCGTTTGGTCCAACTCGCTGAAGAGTGCTTTCGGGACAATCTGCAGCTTCCCGATTCCGAAGATGCACTGAACAAGCTGATGGACACGGATTCCAATAGCCTTGTTATCTTGGATTCGGCACGGTATCGCGTTGCACCATCGCGATGGTTACCCGTGGTAAGCCGAGCAAAGTTCTTTCTTGCGGCACCGGGCCAGACTTACCCGCACAGTCATAACTGTATTGAATCACTGGCGATCGGAACGATCCCCATCCTCGAATACAACGAGCGGTTTCAGCCCGCTCTCGAGCATGGCGTGAATTGTTTGGTGTATCGCGGTGAGCAGCAGTTTCGTCAATTGATGACGGAGCTTCGGGCGATGCCGGAATCGAGTATTCTGCAAATGCGTAAAGGTGCGATTGCCTATTACGACGAATATTTGTCGCCGCAATCGTTTGTACATCGACTTACCGCCGATGCGTTTGATCGCCTGCACATGTATCCCTACCTCGCTCGACCCGGTATTTCGAATCGACACTCGCATGTCAATAATCGCGTTACTGCCGCCCGAGACCGAACCCGCAACCAGGCTGCCAGCTGACGAGCAGCTCCGGCTAGACTTCACTCACCCCAGAGGGACTTCATTATTGAGGCGAATCGGCTGAGGATCGAAGTTCAATTTTGATAGGTTGATGGTCGCTGGCGAAACGGCCCGCTGCGGTTTTCGGGTCGAGCGTTTGGTGACTCACGACGGAGGATTTTGGATCGCTCAACAGAATGAAATCGATCTTGCCGTTTGCACGTATGGCCTTGAAACCATTAAACGTTCCGCTGGGGCCTGTCGGTTCGGAATCACTGAGTTCGATCGCATCAAAGAACCTCACTCCTTCGCCGTTTTCTGCGAGCAAATTTTGCAACGGCTTGGATTGCGGAGTCGCATTGAGGTCGCCCATCACGACGACGGGAAGCTCGCCGCGAATCTCGGACGCCTTTGTGCGTAACAAGTAAGCTGAGTTTTCTCGCGCGGTTGCACTTTGGTGGTCAAAGTGCGTGTTCATCAGCAGCAATGCAGTCGCATTGTCCTTGGATTTGATTTCGACCCACGAGCAAATGCGGGGCAAATTTGCGCCCCATGCGTTTTCGCCCACGGCCTGCGGATCGGGTCCAAGCCAAAATGTTCCTTTTCGCGTCACTTCGAATTGGTCGCGCCGCCAAAACACCGGCGAGAACTCGCCGCCGTCTTTGCCATCGCTACGTCCAACCCCGTACCACTGAAATTCGGGAAGACGCGACGCGAGATCATCGATTTGTTTTCGTGTTGCTTCTTGCAAGCCGATGATATCAGCCCCTTTGATTGTTTCGGCAACCGCATCGACGCGATGATCCCAATGGTCGGGACCATCATTGGGATTCATATAGCGAATGTTGTAAGTCATCAACCGTGTCGTGTCGCCTGCAAAAACGGACGTGGCGGTCAGGCAGGCGAGGAAGGCGAGGCAACCGATTTTCATGTTTCAAGGTTCCGAATAAAAGAGAGAGAGAGGGGATCGTCGTGGTTCGCTCGCCGATCCCTGCGTACTGATCAATGACATGAATTGCGTTGCCATCACGACAACCGATGTTGGCGGCGAAATCGCGATGGTGTGACACCGATATGTTTGCGGAATTGTTGAGTGAACGCACTTTGGTCACAGAATCCGAGTTGATCGGCGATGTCGATGATGGACGTGTTTGCATGGATCAATTCGTCGCATGCCGCTTGCATCCGAGTCTTCATCAAAAAGTCTTGCACACTCATACCGAACACGTCCATGAATTTTCGATGTAATTGACGTGTGGACAGATTGGCCCGTTGGGCAAGTTCCACCACGGTGATGCGTCCACGATGATTCTCGCGAATATGTTCGACCACGCCGCTGATTTGACTGTATGGCAACGCGGTTTTGCGATGACCCTCGTAGCTACGAATCACTCCCATGATTCCGATGACTGACCCCTGTTTGTCGTTCACCGGCAGCTTGGTGGTGACGAACCAATCCAACAACCTTTGCTCGGTGTACCAGATCTCGACACGATCGATCATCGGTTCGCCGGTGCGAATCACCTGCTGGTCGTCGCGGACGAAGCTATCGGCAATATGAGCCGGGAAAAAGTCGTAATCATCGCGTCCGATCACCTCGTCTTCGTGTTCGCAGCCAAATCGGTCCACGATCGACTGGCTAACGCTTACCATGCGGCTCTGCTCGTCTTTCATAAAAAAAGAGGTGCCAGGCACGTAGTCGAACAGCTTCTGGATTTGATGCGACGGATGCATTCGGTTAAGAAAATCGCTTTTAAAGCTGTTTTCTTTGCCGTTCGCCCCCAGTTCGGATTCCGCGTGTATCATAATGTGTTCGTGGGAACGGACTTTTTATGTCGGATAATTCATAAATGAAGTCTGAATGATACAAGATATTTCAAGTTCCGTGGTGCAAGATAGTCCGCAGGAAATAGCGGATTGGAAGCGAAACAAGCTGCTTCGCCCCTCCCTACCCTGCTCTGCCCTGCCCTGCCCCGGAAACGTTCCCCTCCCTGTCACCGCCCCTCCCCCTGCTGGTTCGTGTTCCCCCACTTGCCTTCTTGCGAACTGTCACAGCCCAGTTCTCCGTGTATGATCGGAACCACTCATGTGGGTGTGATGCTTCTCTATGAGGCGTCGATAAATGGAACCGGACCGTCTGGAAAACAATTCGGAGATTGAAAACCTGATGCAACGACAAACGACATTCCTCCTCGCACTTATGCTTCTCGGCGTGAGTTTGACGGTGCCGCCGGCGCGATGCGATGCTGCCGAAGTGGAACTGAAACAAGGCGACCATATCTGTTTGGTGGGCAACGCATTAGGCGAGCGTTTGCAAACCGAAAACCATTGGGAGAGTTTGCTGCATCAACGTTTCGCCGATCTCGAGCTTGTGGTTCGCAATCTGTGTTTTCCTGGCGATGAACCGTTCGAGCGAATTCGCTCGCAAAACTTTGGTGATCCTGATAAGCATCTAACGCATAGCCAAGCGTCGGTGATCTTGTACTTCTTTGGCTTCAACGAATCGTTTGACGGTAAAAAAGGCCTCGGCACGTTTACCGAGCAGATGACGCGGCTGGTCAAAGAGACCCAAAGCAAAGATTACGGCAAGGGCGCCCCACGAATCGTGCTGATTTCGCCGATCGCATTCGAAGACGTCGGAGATCCCAACGTCACCTCGGGCGAAGAGCAAAACAAAAATCTTGCTCTCTACACCGAAGCCCTGGCAAATGTGGCCAAGGAAACCGGGGTGGGGTTCGTCGACCTTTATTCGCCCACCAAGGCGTTGTTTGAAAAGTCCGACGAGCGATTGACGCTCAATGGTGCCCATTTAAATGCAAAAGGCTACGCGGCCCTTGCCCCGATTTTGGATCAAGGATTGTTTGGCGAAGCAGGGCCAACAAGCGTCGATGCGGCTGTGAAAGAACAAGTGGATGACAAAAATTTCCACTGGTTTCATCGCTATCGTGCGGTCAATGGTTATTCGATCTATGGAGCTCGTGGGAAAGCGGGCAGCGACGGTACGTACAACAACACCGACGTGATGGAACGTGAACGAGCAATTTTGGACCAGATGACGGCCAATCGCGACGCTCGTATTTGGGCGGTTGCTAAAGGAGAATCGGTTCCTGATCAGGTGGACGATTCGAACACCCTTGCCTTTATCAATCCCAAGACAAACGTCGGCGGCCCTGACGACCCCAATGCCAAGCGAGGAAAGCTCGGTTCGCTTGATTATCTCAACGCTGCCGAGCAACAGAAATTGTTCACGTTGCCCAAGGGGTACCAAATCCAATTGGTTGCTTCGGAAGAAGAGTTTCCTGAATTGGCCAACCCGGTTGCATTGAACTTTGACAACAAAGGCCGACTTTGGGTCGCGACGATGGCGTCGTATCCGCACTGGAAACCCAAAACGCCGATGAATGATAAACTGCTGATCTTCGAGGACCACGATGCCGACGGTACCGCTGATGAGTGCAAGGTGTTCGCCGATGGCTTGCACCAACCCACCGGATTCGAGATCGGTCGAGGCGGCGTTTACTGCGCACAACAACCTGATGTATTGTTGTTGACGGACACCGACGGGGACGACAAAGCCGACACCCGAGTACGTCAACTGATCGGATTTGATTCGGCCGACTCGCACCACGGGCTCGCCGCGTTCGAGTGGGGACCCGATGGAGGCCTTTACTTCCAAGAGGGCACGTTCAAGTATTCTCAAGTCGAATCGCCGCATGGGTTGGTCCGTTTGGCGGAAGGCGGGATTTGGCGATACGATCCAACGACCGAAAAATTCGGAGTGCATGCGTCGATGGCGTTCTCGAACCCCTGGGGACATGTCTTTGATCGCTGGGGCCAGAACTTTATTGGTGACGCGTCACCTGGGTTTGGCTATTGGGCGACGCCAATCTCGGGACACATCGAGTATCCGCTGAAACACCCCGGCGGATCGCAACACCGCCGACTCGCCAGCGTCACCGGTGGCGATCCCCAGTACAGCTACCCTCGTTTCTATCCCAAACGCACGCGTCCGTTGGCTGGATGCGCGATGATGTCGAGTCGACATTTTCCCGAGGACATGCAAGGTAACTTCCTGGTGACCAATTGCATCGGTGACCGGATGGTGCTGAGCCACAAAGTGACCGAGCAAGGCAGCGGTTTTGTCGGTGTCGAAGTCGAGCCGATTGTTTCGTGCAACGATGGCAACTTTCGTCCTGTCGATGTGCAAATCGCTCCCGATGGATCTCTCTATATCGTCGATTGGCACAACGCGTTGATCGGTCACTTGCAGCACAATTTGCGTGACCCCAGCCGCGATCATTCGCATGGGCGGATCTGGCGGATCACTCATAAAACACGCCCCCTGATCGAACCTGCGAAGATCGATGCAGAACCGATTGCCAATCTGTTGGAACTATTGAAGTTGCCTGAGGATCGCACTCGCTACCGTGCTCGTCGTGAACTTGCTCAGCGTGATGCCGACGACGTCGCAGCGGGGCTGAACACTTGGGTTGCGTCGCTGGACGCCAGCGACGAAGACTATGAGCATCATTTGCTCGAAGCGTTGTGGGTTTATCAATCGCACAACCGAGTCAACGAATCGCTGCTTGCAAAAGTGCTGGCGGCGAAAGATCATCGGGCTCGGGCCGCCGCGACACGCGTCGTGTCGTTCATGATCGACCAACTTCCCAATCATCGCGAGTTGATTGAAAAGTCGATCCAAGATGAACATCCTCGCGTTCGGCTCGAAGCGGTGCGGGCGGTCAGTTTCCTTGAAGGGGACGAGGCGGTTGAACTCGCCCTCGGCGTGCTGGAATACGACATGGACGAATACCTGCAATACACGCTCGATGAAACCATGCGAGCACTTGAGCAGTAGTGTTCGCGAGTGTGACCCAATGCGTCGCCCATCACGGGCGACGTTTCCCTTTTTTTTTGTTGATGATTCGCTGGATGGTTTTGGAAATGCGTTTTCCCATTGTTTTGGCGTTTTGCGTTTGTGCACCGTCGCTGTTTTGTGTTGCCGACGATCACTCGCATGGCACATCCGTTCGCTCGGTCCAACCACCGACGGTTTTCTTGGACAAGAGTCCTCGGATTGTGGCCTATCAACTGAACCGTCTCGACAGCGAGCGGTTGTTGATGGTCCCACGGCAAACGGACGATGTGAAATACATTCCGGTTTACGAGGCGATTTTGAGTCGCGATGGGATGTCGCCTCAATTTCGCCAAGAATCGGTGGCGGCACTGGCGAAGCTACGTGAAACCAGTATCGCCGAGGAGACCTTAGCGGCACTGGGCAAGATCAAACTTGATGACCGACAAGGCAAACGGACGGCTAAGGTGCTCGCCCAAATGTTGCTCGACCAGCCTGTTGCGACATTGGCGCAAAGCAAGCCAATGCTCGAAGAAACGGCGAACGAAGCCGAAGAACCCTTTGTTCGTTCGGTTGGTTTGGCTGCTCTGATTCAAATCGGCGACGCCGCCTCGGCTTGGTCGATCGCCTCGGCAGACGAAGCATCCACGTTGGCGTGGCTTGATGCGGTGGGATTGGTTCCCGATCCTCGGCAGCGTCACGCGTTGCGGGATCCCATCGTCGGGCTGATCCAAAATGCGAAGTCGGAAAAAGTTTGCAACGATGCGATCACCGCGATGGCCGAGATTTCATCGCAGCCGTCGGAAACCTTTGACTTGATTGCTCCGTTTGTTTCCGATCCGACCTATCGATCCGCCGCAGTGCGAACTCTGTTGCGAGTGCCGGTGAAACAGCGGTCGCCGCAAACCAGTCAAGCGTTGGTGGCGACGCTGGTCGATTTGGCGGAATCGACCGAAGCGGCTCAGCGGACAACCGCTCAATTTGTGGATGCGATGCAGTTAGCCGACCAAATGATGGCAGCGGTACCCGCTGAACAAGCCAAGGTGTATCGCAACCGGTTACGCGAAGTCACTGTGCGAGTTGTGCGAATTCGAGCGGTCGAAGAAGAGATGCGATACGACATCCCCTATTTTGCTGTCGAAGCCGGACGCCCCGTGCAAATTGTGCTCGAGAACCACGACTTGATGCCTCACAATCTAGTCGTGACCGCTCCGGGGGCACTCAAAAAAGTGGCTCAAGCAGGTGCTGTTGTCGGATCATCAGGCGGCTGGAAAAATTTGCCGTTTGTTCCGGAACTCGAAAGTGTTTTGGCGGCCAGCCAAATGGTTCAGCCCGATCAAACGGATCGAATCACCTTCGATGCTCCGACCGAACCGGGCGAGTATCCCTATGTTTGCACCTTTCCCCAGCACTGGTACCGCATGTACGGCGTGATGGTGGTGGTCAAGGATTTGGATGCGTGGATGAAGAGTCCAGTCGAGCCGGCAAATCCCATCGGCAGCAACCGTTCGTTCGTGCAAGCTTGGAAGTTGGATGATTTGCAAAATCAAATCGAGAATGGAATGAAAGGACGCTCTCCTGAAATCGGATCTCGCATCTTTGCCGAGGCTTCGTGCCAAGGGTGTCACAAAGTCGGCAGCGAAGGGGGCGTGATCGGACCCGATTTGACTGAGGTTTTCACTCGTTTCAAAGGGGATCGTGCGGCAGTATTGCGAGAGATCATTGATCCGTCGCACAAGGTGGACGCTAAGTACGCGATGCATCAAATTTTGACCGTCGAAGGCCGTGTCGTGACAGGCATCATCCTCAGCGAAGACAAAGACAACGTGACGGTTCTAGAGAACCCCGAAGCAAAAGAGCCCACGGTGATCTCGCAAGATGACATCGAAGAAATGGTCCAGTCGCCCAATTCGATGATGCCCAAGGGGTTGATGGATCAATACACTCAGGACGAGATTTTCGAGATGCTGTCGTTCTTAGAAAACGCGGATCCCAATACGACGACGGCCCCGTAGGCACTGTTCGGAATTAGCTTCGTCATTCGTGTTTTGTGACAAATCACGCGGGTAAGGTAGTGGACGAGGCTACGAGTCCCAGCGACTGAGTGGCACGACGGGACTCGTAGCCTCGTCCACTACAGAGAAAACACCTCCAAAGCTGACGGTCAAACTACGCCCATTCCAGTAAAGCTCTAGCGGAACGGCCTAAACGCCAGCGGAGGGGTCGTGTCGTTTGGGAAACATTTTGAAATGACGAATTTATTTCCGAACGTTTGCTTAGCGTTACGGCATTGCGACGACGTCGTAATCGTTCAATGTTTTGCCACTTTCCGAATCGACTTCGACTAGTCGCACGCGATAACCCCACAAGTTGGCGATGTGGCACAGCGTTCGATTGCAGTCGTTTTTGGATAACAACCGTCCGCCGCGAACGCGGTGAGTGAGCACCAAACGACGATTGCCCGTCAAGTCGGCTTCGGTGACCTCGATTTCGGGTTCATGCTTGAGCATGTCATATTGCTCGGCCAAACGCTGCCGGACCTCGCGGTATCCCGATTCGTCGTGAATCGCTTCGACTGCCAAATAAGGCAGTCCGCTCTCATCGCCGACGGCGAACAAGTGCATGTCGCGGATAAGCCGTGGGCTGAGAAATTGCAAGATGAAACTTTCATCGCGGTACTCCGACCACGCGTCTCGTAATGTCGCCATCGCGTTCCCCTTGCCGGCAAACTCGGGAAACCATTGTCGATCCTCGTCACTGGGGTCATCACAAATTCGGGCAATGTCCCGCATCATGGCAAAGCCAATCGCGTACGGATTCATGCCACTGAATCGGCGATCGTCAAACCGAGGTTGGGTCACGACGGCCGAGTGCATGTGCAGAAACTCGAGCATCGATCCCTCTTCGATCCTGCCGGTGTCATACAAACGGTTCATGATTTGATAATGGACATAGGTCGCACAGCCTTCGTTCATCATCTTGGTTTGACGCTGAGGGTAGAAATACTGTGCCATGCGACGAACGATGTGCAGAATCTCTCGCTGCCAATCCTTTAACTTCGGAGCATGATTGGCGAGGAAGGCCAAGACATTTTCTTCAGGAAGGCTGAGCGAATTGGTGGCCCCGTTGTCTTGGACTTCGCTTCCGGCGACCGGTTCTTTTCCCTTGTTGGGCAGCGTCCGCCACAGATCATTGTAAGTCGATTGTTCGTGTTGGCGGCGTGATTCGGCTTTGGCAATTCGATCCTTTGTGGTCGCGGCACGTTTGGGGGCATACCGGCTGACGCCGTATCCCATCAACGCATGGGCCGCGTCCAGGATGCCTTCGACTGCTTGAAGTCCGTATCGCTGCTCGCAGTCGGAGATGTAATGTTTGGCATAGGCGAGATCGTCCAACACACGGTCGGCACGCGTCCATTGGCGAAACAGGTGGTTGTTTTTAAAGAAATGATTGTGTCCGAATGCCGCATGCGCGATCACAAGCGCCTGCATCGTCATCGTATTTTCTTCCATCACATACGAGACACAGGGATTCGAGTTGATGACTAACTCGTAAGCTAATGCACGCGCTCCTTTGCGATACAGCAGCTCTTCGCGAGCAAAGTGTTTTCCAAAGGACCAGTGATGATACATCAGCGGCATGCCAATCGCGGCGTAGGCATCGAGCATTTGTTCGCTAGTGATCACCTCGATTTGGTTAGGATAGACGTCAAGCCCAAGCTCGCCGAGTGCAATTTCTTCGATCGCCTCGTGGGCGCGGTGCAGCGACTCGAAATCCCATTCCGAGCCACGATAGATCAGATTCGTTCCGGTCATCGCGTGGGCATCCCTCAATTGGTTCTGTTTTAGTGTCGGCGCGCGGATGATGCTCTGCTTAGCCAGCCGCCGTCTGAGACCGTTGACGTTTGTCGTTGGAAAACAGCTTGTGGAAAACGGGGTAGATGTCGGCTGGTTCGCTTACCTTGGCTCGTTCGAAATGCGGTATCCGGGCGACCATCGACTCATAGTTTTTCCATAGCACACTGTCACTCGTTAACGGCTCGTCGCCCACTTCAATGTATGCGTAATACTGGCATATCGGCAGGATCGATTTTTCTAACATCGCCATCGTCTGAGGCATGTCGTGGTCAAAGTTGTGACCATCGGACGCTTGCGCCGCATAGATATTCCAATCCTCGACCGGATAGCGCTCTTTGACAATTCGCTCCATTTCGATCAGTGCCGACGAGACCACCGTGCCGCCGGTTTCACGTCCATAAAAGAACGTATGCTCGTCGACTTCGGTCGCGGTATAGGTGTGCCGAATGAATACGATCTCGACCGCTTGATAGTACCGCGTCAGAAAAAGATGCAGCAGCATGTAGAAACGCTTGGCCAGATCTTTGAGGTCTTCCGTCATCGACGCCGACGTGTCCATCAAGCAGAACATTACGGCTTGCGTTGTCGGTTTGCTCCGCATTTCGAAGCGGTTGTACCGCAAATCGACCGTATCGAGGTAGCTGACACGTTTCATTCGCCGCTGGGTGACCGCGACCAATTCGGTCAACCGTTTGATCTCATCCTCATCGCCCTGCTCTTTGGCTTGTTCCAATTCGGCCAAGATCGCATCGAGTTCGGCGAGTTTGGGGCGACGCAGCGCGATGCGACGCGACAGCGAGTGCCGCATCGTTTCACGCAGATTCAATCGCTGAGGGGCGCCGTCGACCGAAAATCCCGCACGCACTCGCGAGGTTGTTGTCATCGACTTCAGTTTACGTTTCGCCAGATTTGGCAGCTCGAGATCGTCGAAGAACATATCCATAAACTCTTCGCGAGTCAGCAGAAAGACAAACATGTCTTCGCCATCACCGTCGGGGCTACCCGACGCACCGCTGCCCCCTGCCCCGCCGCTCGGTTTGCGGATGCGGTCACCGCGTTGGTATCCGCGGTTGCCGGGCAGCACGTAGTTGCGATTTCCGACGCCCGATTCAAAGTTGAAATTGGGTTCGCTAACGTCGTTTGCACTGATCGAAATCTTCTCGCTGCCCTCGAGATCCGCGACCTTCCGATGCCGAATCGCTTCCTTGACCGCTTTACGAATATGCGATTTGACCCGGCGGACGAACCGTTGCCGGTTCCCCAGACTTTTGGCATTCGGATTCTGACGACGGTCGATGACGTGCATAATTCAAAACTACCCTGATTTGCTGACTCGCATGTACCAATCGACCAAGCGACGAACTTGGTGTTCGGTGTAGCCTCGTTTGGTTAATCGTTCGACAAACTCGTTGTGCTTTTGCTCCGCTTCGCTGTCCTTCTTGGCTCCGAAACTGATGACCGGCAGCAATTCTTCGATCTGGCCGAACATTCGCTTTTCGATCACGTCCCGGATTTTTTCATACGAGGTCCAAGCCGGGTTGCGTCCTTCGTTCTTCGCGCGGGCTCGCAATGCAAACTTGACGACCTCGTAACGGAAATCTTTTGCGTTGGAGATGCCCGCCGGATGTTCAATCTTTTCAAGTTCCTCGTTCAAGATCTCTCGGTCCATCAATTGGCCCGTGTCGGGATCCTTGTAATCCGTGTCGTCAATCCAAGCATCGGCATAGGCGATGTAGCGATCGAAAATGTTTTGACCATAAGCATGATACGACTCGAGATAAGCTTTACGAATTTCGTTGCCGATAAATTCAGCGTACCGCGATGCCAATTCCTCTTTGACAAACTCTAAATATCGCTGTTCGGTGTCCTCGGGCAACTGTTCACGCCGGATCGACTGCTCCAACACGTACATCAAGTGGACGGGATCCGCCGCGACTTCGTGGGTGTCGAAGTTAAACGTTTCCGACAAAATTTTGTAAGCAAAGCGGGTGGAAATGCCGTCCATCCCTTCGCTGACCCCCGCCGCGTCGTGGTATTCACCGACGGTGCGGGCGTGCGGATCGGTGTCCTTGAGCGATTCACCGTCATAGACCCGCATCTTCGAATAAAGGCTCGAATTTTCGTGCTCCTTCAGCCGGGTTAGCACCGAGAATCGTGCCATCATTTCCAAGGTGTCCGGGGCGCACGGCGCGTTGCCAAGCTCGGAGTTGTGGATCAATTTGTCGTAGATCATCTTCTCTTCGGTTACCCGCAAGCAGTACGGAACCTTGACGACACAGATCCGGTCCAGGAACGCTTCGTTGTTGCGATTGGATTTGAACGATTCCCATTCGGATTCGTTCGAGTGGGCGACGATCGTTCCTTGATACGGCATCGCCCCGACGTTTTCGGTCCCCACGTAAGAACCGTCTTGGGTTGCAGTAAGCAGCGGGTGCAACATCTTGAGCGGTGCTTTGAACATTTCGACAAACTCGAGCAGTCCCTGCGTCGTGCGGTTGAGTCCACCGGAATAGGAATAGGCATCGGCATCGTCTTGGCCAAAATGCTCGAGTTTGCGAATGTCGACCTTGCCGACCAACGACGAGATGTCTTGGTTGTTCTCGTCACCCGGTTCGGTCTTGGCGACCAAGCAGCGACGTTGTTCCGAAGGCATCACACGGACGACAGAGAATTTGGAGATATCGCCGCCAAATTCGTCCAGCCGTTTCAGTGCCCAAGGGGACATGTATCCCGGCAATCGGCGTGTGGGGATACCGTAGTCCTCTTCCAAAACATGCCCCATCGTTTTGGGATCAAACAAGCCCAGCGGACTTTCAAAAATCGGACTCACTTCGTCATCGGCGCACAACACAAAGACGGGCCGCGCCTGCATCAGTTTTTTCAATTGGTCGGCCAGCGAGCTTTTGCCGCCTCCGACCGGACCAAGTAGATACAGGATTTGCTTGCGTTCTTCGAGCCCTTGGGCAGCATGCCGAAAGTAGCCGACGATGCGTTCGATTGTTTCTTCGAGTCCAAAGAACTGGCGAAACGCAGGATAGGTTTTGATCGTGCGATTCATAAAGATCCGGCCCAACCGGGAATCGTTCGACGTGTCGACGTGGATCGGTTCGCCGATCGCCTCGACCATGCGTTCGGCTGCGGAACTATACAGCGATGGATCGCTACCTGCGGCTTCGAGGTATTCCTTGAGCGTCAGCTTGACTTGCTTCGCTTTTTCGTAAGTCTCGGAATACAGTCGCAGAATGTCAGTGGGTGAATGAGTCATGGATATCCAGCTCCAAAGGAGAACGCAACCAAGAACGACGAACAGTCGCCAGTGAAACCAGGAGATTGCCATCGCCAACTTTAGCTTAGTCAGACGACAGGGATCCGGCGCGTGGTGCGCAGGAAGCATTCCTGCGTTTCGTCGGGATAAAAAAGATCAAGTGAACAGAGTCCCATTCATTATAAAGGCAGACAGCCCGATTGAGCCAAGAAATTTGACATCATGCAAATTCTGTCGGATAGCCGAAGTCGTTTGGCTACAAAGAGTTGTAGCGAAAATCAGCCAGCGGAGACGACGAAATGAGCAAGATTGATATCACATCGTCGACGAATTGTCCCCCATAGATTCGGCAGCGATTTTCCCTCAACGCGTCACCGGGCTGCTAGCGGATCGTTGTTTCTCTAATCCGTATTCCAGCCGGGTATGCCGCTTCACGCCAGCAAAGCCACCGCACGCCAGCAAAGCCACCGCGGTCAACCGCGACGTTTGGCCAGCCTGCGTCGTCGTTTTCGCTTGCGTCTGTTGCGATCTTCCGCTTGGGTTTCGCGAAGTTCTGTCTGGGACAGGGACACGTCGCTGATAAGGGGCACGCTGCGAGGGTGGATGCCGTAAACGCTTGCCGGAATGATGGGAACCGCAATTGCCAACACACTGACGGCGTACCAGGGGTGATCCATAACCCACGCACTACAAACGCAGAAACAGGCCAATGTGACGGCGACCGAAGCGGCGATCCTCCATCGCTGCAGCTCAGTGATCCTGGTCAAAAATGCGTAAGGATTGATCCACCGCGATCCAAGACGCAGCAGCAAGTACAAAGCTACCATCATTACGAGGCTTGCGATCAAACGGTCCCCCCATGCCGAACGTGTTGTCGTTCGGCGAACATGTTTGATCATCGCGTCCGGTGGAACCGTGCCCACCGACAACAGATCGATTTGAGTGTCTTGGGCGGTACGAAACGGGACCAATGAATCATCGCGTTGCTGCGATATCACACTGACGGTACTGCGGGGACGCATCTTGAAGTACACACGCGCATCACCAATCTGAGCGTCACGCTTCGCCCGACCGCGTCCGGATGACCAATACAGTCGTGGGGATTGATTAGGGGCATCGTGGTGGATGAACGCGTCGCGGGCAATTTCCGCAGACAGATCCGCGAGTCGGAAGGTTAGCGGATCGCTGGGCGGGATTTGATCGATCAGCGAATCCGACAACCGGAATCCGCCGAGTTGCACCAAGTCGGCTTGGACGCTGTGATTTGGAAACGGCATCGTTGTGGGGTTGTCGTGGCCGCCGTGTCGAAACGTCGAGGAATCGATCCGTTGATCGGACCAGATTTTCTCGTAGTGATAAACCTTCCGGCGTCTGCCGATCGAGCGATCGCTTGATGACAGCGAGTCGCGTCGTTTTTCGACTTCACGCCACTGGAACATTTCAACGTGGCGTTCCAAGCGAACCGCGTTGACCTCAAGTCCGAAGGTTTCATCCTTGATCGGCGCGGATGTTTTTAAGCGACCGGTAACGTAGACCAGTTTGCCATCGTGCTTGGGTTGAGGGCTGGCCGCATCAATTTTGATCACCGCCGCTGTGGCTTGGTCGAGTCCGCCTGCGGTTTGTACGAGGCTTTTTTCGCTCTTGTGAAGCGACATGATTGCGCCCAGCAATAACAGACCAGCGGCCAAGAAAACAAGGACGCGGCCGCTGCTGATCAACGATGAATGATGCGATTGGTTGTTGTACATGACGCCCCGACTCTTGTGTGCGAGCGACGTGAATGCAAATTAAGATTTGCATTATAGCCGACGACCCAAAGGACGCAGACGCACCAGCACTACCGATAGTGTTTGATCGGTGCGAGCTCGGCCACGCTGACCCCGAATCGCTTCAGATAACGATCGGTCTCGTTGGTGAAATTGACTTCGGCATCGCGGTTTTCGAAGCGGAATCGCTCGATCGGCGGCGGCGCAATCTGGCGGATCGAATAGAGTTCGACCAGCGAAATAAGACGCTCGGCTTGAGCGACTTCTTCGGCCTCGGACTCCGCGGGCTCGTCCATCGCTCGGCTCCAGTGTTCGATCCTTAGCGGCATGAATTTTCCAAAGCCCGATTCTTTGTTGCCAACTTTGGAAATCACCACACTGACTTTGACGGGGTACAGCGTGGGCCATTCCTCGCGTCCCGAGGTTTGCATGACCTCATTTTGTTTGCTCTCGGGCAGCGTGGCGGTGACAACCCAGACCGGTTGTCCCTGCAACCTACCGCTGGCGATTTGCAATTGATGCTCCGGTTGGATTTGTTCGAGCAATTCGATCCAACCGCCAACCCGCACTCGTAACGGCAACGCATTTTCACGTAGGGACGCGGCCGACCATTCATCGAGTCGGGCCACATCGACGCGCCGCAGCGAAATCTCGCCCGCCACCTCGCTTCGAGTCCAGGCCAATCGTCCATCGCTCATTTGCTGCAGCGTATGTTTGCCTTCGCCATCGTGCATCGTCATCTGAAAATTGAACTGGCCGGTGGTGTGGCCTGACTGTTCGTAGGTTCCGACGCCGACGACTTCGCGACCGGTGGTCCAGACGCGTTGACGTACTTTGGATTCAAAAGCAGGGCCGCTGGCGAGCTGAAAGATAACTCGCCGCAAAAGTTTTTTTGCTGCTTCCTCATTTTCCAAGACTGCGGCTTGGTCACTTGGGTCGGGGGCCGCTTCGGTTTCGCTGTGAGGCGTGTCGGCAACGGTGATTTGCCAATCGAGTGCGGAAAACGTGAGGAAAACCACACAGAGACACAACAACACGATCCATTTCGAACCACCACGACGGCGTGTGAAACACGCAGTGAAACCCTTTGCGGATTTGCTATCGCTGATCAAACGGTTGTAGCGGTCAATCTTCATAGTCCGGTTATGTCGATTTTTCCAAAGATAACACCCTCCGCGTGCCGATGACCAACTACGAAGAAGGTCTGGCCGAATGCCGAACGGATCGTAGTTGGATTCCCGGTCACGCGTCCACCCAGATCGTTCACACTTACAAAACATTTATTGGATGTGTTTAGGTCGCTGGTTTCGTAACTTCGCGAGACCGCATGCCGAGTGCACATCTCCCAAGGAACGAGGGGAAAGATGAAACGAATCGTCACTCATATGTCGCTGCTGGCGGCCACGGCGGTCCTCGCCACCGGGTGCGTGCCGGTTCGCCACAACTTGCCGCCCGAACAGCGTATGCTCGAACCGGGTCCAGGTGTTGGCGGACCCGGTCCCGGAGTCATGGGACCGATGCCAATGGCTGCTGGAATGGGCGGGGGAATGCCCATGATGGGAGCGGCAGGAATGATGGGAGCCGGTGGAATGGGCCCAGGTCCGATGGGCGCTGCAGGAATGATGGGCGGCGGACCAATGCCAGAAGGCGCGATTGGTCAAGCTGGCCCCGATGTCATGCGAAGTGCTCCACTGGGACCCGCAATGGGCGGCCAAGCTAACTTCCAACTCGCTAGCATGCGAAGCGGAGCGGCCTGTGCCGATTGCAATGGCGGCGCGTCCGCTGGAGCAAACCCGCAAGGCGGCGGCGTGGCATCGATGATGCCGATGATGCCAGGCGTGCCATCGACTGTCCAGGTTACTATGAGCCAACCCGAAGGGATGCAGGTTCGCTACGATGCCTCCGGTGGCGGCATGTTCGACAGCGATCCGCTTGTCGTTCCGGCTCGCCAAAACTTTCCTCAAGGAGGATTGTACCGGTTGAAACTGACCAACATTCCATCACGTGAAGGCGTCGAGCTGTACCCAACCGTGGAACTGGCCTATGCCAACCCACGAACCGGAGCTTACTTGGCACACAACTCGGTACCAATCCAGTTCACTGCGGAAGATTTTGACCAAGTCTTGACTGGCAACTTCGTTACCAAAGTGATCTACCTACCCGATCCCGATTTCCAAGGTCCTGCACTGGCAGGCATCGATACCCTGGTCAGCACTCGGCTTGATCCAGGAATCGATCCCATCGTGGAAGCGGATCGTCGGGGTTCGATCCTTGCAATCATTCGCCTAGGTGACAAAGACATCGAAATGATGGGAGCCGGTGGAAGTGGCGGAGTGATGGGCGGAATGATGGGACCTCCGATCGCAGGTTTGCCTGCACCGTTTGCTTCGGCCATGACCGAAGGCTGCGGGGGACCTGCCGGGGGCGGTGCGTCAATGCCAATGGGATTGCCCGGAATGATCGCCGGTGTCAACGCTCCTCAATACGGAATGCCAATCTCCGGCACACCGATCGGGTTGCCTGGACCACCGCATATTCCATTGGGAAGCCCTGCGGGATTGAAGAAGCACGTGATGCGTAACCACACCCCGATGCACATGCCACAACCTGTGGACAAAGTCAAAATCGGTGTGCGTATGCAACCTGGATACAGCTACCCCAACCCGGTCAGCCGTATCAACATCACCGAGCAGAACATCCACCCCGGTGTTCCTAACGGACGACCGCTGTACGAACACGCCAGCCAAGAAGTGAATTGAAATCAAAGCCATTAACTTGGTTTTGATTCGGGCAACCAACGCTCGACCTTCGGGTCGAGTGTTGCCTTTCCCCTGGCGAGCAAATTTGCTGTCTCGCGATGCGAAAGGCGACACTCACTGTCATTTTCTCCTAAACGCGATCCGTTCCGGTTCCTCATGATGACTCGCCAAATTCGCTCTCGAACCAACGTTGCGGTGTCAACCACGATTCTCGCGTTGGCAATCTGGTCGGTCAATGGTTTGATCAGCAATACGACAAGTGCAGCGGATCCAAGCGACTATCTCGGCAGCGGCGATCGTCACCACATCCTTCGCGGCGACATGCCCGCCGGAGTGATTGGACAAGCACGGCTGGCTGGCCGCGGCCCCGTCCAAAACTACTTTCAACCTGTCGCATTCTCGGGGCCCAAAGGGGTCGGGTTTTCGATGCCTCAGGGCAGCGAGTTCTTCGGTGCCGAAGACCCGTCGCTGCAAGTGGGATTGTTGATCGGAGGCGTTTATCGTTTTCGGATCACCGGTATTCCCGGTGCCGAAGGAGCCGAGTTGTATCCCACCGTTGAATTGATTGATCGCATTTACCCGCCACCTGGATTGGCGACGACTTATCCAATTCCGATCAACTTGGACCACGATGATCTCGAAGCGGCACTCGAAGGCCGTTTGGTCACTCGTGTGATCTATCTAGAAGATCCGGCGACCGCGTTCCCGCTTGCCGAAACACCGCAGACATCACGAGCCATCGAGCTATCGGAGCACCAAGACGCACTGGAAGTCGCCGATCGAATGGGACGCCCCGTCGCGATCGTTCGCATCGGTTCAGTGGCCCCTCCAGGGGCGGCCGCCTTGATGCCTCAGTTCTTCTTTGGCTACCCAGATTGGACACCGATTTATCAACCCGAGCAGGGATCACAGCAATGAAGCGGGCCCTAAAAGACGACGCTCTGATGAACGAACTGAATCATGATCACGGCCGCCAACGCGTTAGTTTGGTGATGCTGGTCGCAACGCTATTGGCAGGATTTGCGCTGACGGGATGTCAGTTGCCGCAATCCAAACAAATGCCAACGCAGCCGGGGTATGCCTCGCAAAAGGCTCCGCAGAATACTCCGGCCAATGCCGCACAACCGATGCCCATGCCTCACCCTGCAGCGATGCATTCGCCACAAACGCAGGTGAATCCTGCGGTCCAGCAAGTCGCTTGGCAACGGCACCAAACTCACGCACCAAACGCTGCGGCATGTGGTTGCGGTGGATGTGCTGCTGGGGATTCAAACGCATGCCAAAGTGGCCCGCAAGGCTACGCCACCTATGCTGGCGGCGGCTGGAATGCGCACGGCGTCGATCCAAACGAATTCTTATGCGACGGAGGTGATCATCATCAAGATGTTGCCGTTCGCCGCAACAATACACTGGCCGGTCTGGACGCCGAAGATACCGTCGTTCACTACATGACCGAAGCCGGCGATACCGAGGTCAAGGCAAGTAACCGGGTTTGCGTTTACGCACCGCGGTTTGCTTCGGTGCGAAAAATCACCGGTGCCGCTTCGGGGGGACGTGTGATCGGGGTTGCCGGCGTCAAGCACGACGTTGGACTCAATCGGATTCAAGAAGATTTGCCTGGGTTGGTGATCAACGATACACAAGCCCTTGCCCACGCCGACGTCGCCCGACGTATCGACGCGATGCGAGACCGCAATCGTGGCGTACGTATCGAAAACGTGCTGCAGCCCGAGATGGCCGAAGACGTATTGGCGGCATTGGCCGGTTTGTCGGTGTTGGATTTGGGGCAATTGCAAGAAAACCAACTCGCACGGCTACAGGAAGCTGCAAGTGCGGCGGTGTCGTGGAGTGTGGAAGAATCGATCGAAGTGGCAATCGAAGATCTGAAGCCACCGACATTGACTCGCGATTTGCGAGTCGAAGAGATGCGAGTCTACGACTTTCCCGATGCCGGTCGACTACAGATTGGCAAGTTTGCGGATCGCCAACACGCGCAGCCCGGCGAAGTGGTCTCGTTCGCCATCCGAGTGGAAAACGTAGGCGACTCGGCCGTCAATCATGTCACATTGACCGACAACTTGACCACACGCTTGGAATATGTGGCAGAGAGTCAAACGTGTAGCGGAGGAGCTGAATTCTCGACTAAACGGAACGAAGCCGAATCGTTGATGTTGCAGTGGAAGTTGACGGACGAATTGAAGGTCGGCGAAAGCGTCACCATTCGGTTCCAATGCAAGGTTCGCTAAGCAAGGTTCACTAAGCAAGGTTCGCTAAGCAAGGTTCCTTAAGCAAGGTTCGCTAAACGCCGCTACCTGAGCGGTGTTCTCTGCCCGCGGAGTCATCTTCGCTGGCTCCCCTTCTCACCGTTCTCCTCACTCCTCACTTTCCGTTTTTTTCACTCCGCCCACTTGATGCGTGCCATCCTCAGGTCGCCGCGGGCGGATCGTTTGGGCATCCACTCGCCTACCGTGACCCAGGTTTCATCGGGGCCAGCGTTGGTGACATGGAAATTACCCATCAATGCCACTTCCTCAGGGTGATTGATACCATCGCCGACGATGGGCAAGACCACACGTTCGGTATCTCGTAGCAAACAGAGGCGGTCAGGATCGACCTGTGCGATCCACAGCGGAGCACGCCAACGCATCACATTCTTGTTCGACTTGTCTTGGCGGGTGTATACCAAAAACAAACCTTGCGGATGATTAACCCAATGCTGCTGAGTGGTTGACATTGCGATCGACGTTCCATCGTCCCAGCACCACGCTCGTTTTTCGCCATAGTTCAAACCATCGCGACTCGAGGCCACGTAACCGTGCCCGTCTTCGGCACGGATCGTGATGTAGTAGCGATCGTTCCAGCGGGTGACTGACGGTTCCAATAGTCCGCGTCCGGCGCTAAGCGTTAACGCAGGTCCCACGTCGACGATCTTTAATTGTTCTCCGTCAAATGTGCATCGAACGCCCGCGACACTTCGGCTTTTGTTCGTGGCACCAAACGTCAACGACATAATAATGTCGCCATCCGCATTGACGGCGCGTTGACCACAATTGTTGGTGTAGATGAACGACCCGCGTGGATCATCCCATTGCAGAATCTTTCGCTCGGACCATGTCCCATCGTCGCGACGGACCGTGTATACCGGGTAGCGTGAAAGCTGTTCGCGACTTGAGAATTTTTCGCCGCGATAAAAGACGACATGTCCCATCGCCAAGACCGTGTTGGTCATTTCATGGTATTCGGGAACGACATCGCAAACGCCTGCCATTAAACCGTCATGCTCCGGCACTGGGACTCGCCCCAACGCATCAATTGGTTCTGGATCGGACCAAGTCTTGCCATGGTCATCCGATCGCGTCCAGTGAACAGGACCAAAATAGTCCGAGCCACGGATCCACTGCATGGTCATCAGTGCAAAAGAGCCGCCATCGCGGCGGGGTACCATGCAAGCACGTGGGTGAAACCATGTTTCTGATTGACCGTCGCGGTTACGTCGCAATGTTTGCGGCGTGATCGACTCGATCCGTAAACGCGACTCGCTGGCCAAGCTTAGTGAAGGGGACAAAGCGGCGGCGGTGGAGATGCCGCAGAGAAATTGACGTCGAAACATGGTGGGATTCTCGTGGTCAGAACAAGCGATTCGCTACGACCTGCACCGCTGATGCTGCACTACGGATTCCGATGCGTTGCGATCTCGCCAATCTGAGATCCAATGTGCTCGACGAGCGCCGCTCGGTCTTCGCACAAATACGCAACATGATCCATCGCAGGATGAAAGCACATCGAAACTTCGTCGCGTCCTCTTAGTTCAGGGAACATGTCGTAGAACTGTTGGGCATAACTATAATACATTCCCACGCCGCCGGTGTAGACAAAGTGCATCCGCGTCTTGCGATCCGCGAGTTTACTTAATTCCGCGACCGCAGTTTCTCGCGACGGAAACTCGCGGATATCGTCTCCTTGTTGCAGCGATCGTGGTGCCGTGCTGCTTTGGCCGAGCAATCGCTGCGCAACTTCCCACCACTTCCTCGGTCGCAGTAATCGGTGCAAATGATGGCCTCGGAATCGGTGCCAGTAGTACGCGGCGGTTCGGTATCCACAGCCATCCATCGGCACCACGGCGGTGACGCGATCATCGCGAACCGCGGCATGCAGCGAATCGTCGGCACCGCTGCACAAGCCAAATAGCACGATCTTTTGCATCTTGGTGTTTTCAAAAATCCAGTCGATTGCTTGGCTGATTTCGTCAGCGGCACGGTCAATCGATCGACCTCCCACGCCCACTCCGAAGCTTTCGCCGATACCGGAAATGTCAAAGCGTAGTGACGCGATGCCGCGACGCGCCAAGTCGTTGGCAACGTCCACGTACATGCGAAATGGACCGACGTGATGCAGCATCCCTGGGGTGACCAGGATCGCGGCGGTGTCGGATTGCTGTGTCGCGGTCGGTGCTTGCCAAACGCCAAGCAAGTGTTCGTAGCGCCCAAACACGATGGCGTTTTTTGAGTCTGCGGATTCGCTTGTTGTCGGCTTCGCTTGTGCTGGCTTTGTCTGGGGTGTCGAGAGTTGACGCGAGGTGGAGGCTACGTCGTCGTGCTGTGCTCGCTGCAACAGCCCGAGAATTGTTTTCATGGTTTCTGGCGACGAAAACGCACTTTCGGTGTATCTTTGTGCGTCCCAGCGAATGACATCCGTGACATGATTCACGTTGGCTTGCGAGGCCAACCAGCTTTGTTCGTCCGGCGACGTCAAACTCTGCTCACTGACCACCACCGAGACGTTTTTGCCGTTTGTCGGTATTTGAAGTGACGCCAAACTTTGTCGCTTTTCTGGCGACATCGCATGCCCGTAGCTTTGGTCGATCTCGCTGGCGACGCGGATCGTGCTGAAACGCCGCAGTTCGGTCAGTTGACGGCGGTGCCATTGGTCCATCGTCCTAAGGAACTCGCTGACATCAACGATCGGGTCCCACAACACGACGTGGTCAAAGCTGCCGTCGGGCAGCGAAGCGGCAACGGTGCCCCCAAGTCGCAGTCCGATTGCCGCAATCTGTTTTGCACCGCTTTGTTCGATTAAGTAGTCACGCGCGTCGATCAGATTTCGTTGCATCTGCTGGGCCGTTAACTCGGCACACTCCCCATCGGAATTGCCGGTGTTGGCGTAATCAAACCGCAGCACATCAAATCCAACGCTACACAATTGGACGGCCAGTTGTTGTACATTGCGATAGCCGCGTGCATATTCGTGACCGATCGAATGACAAATCACCACACCTCGCTCGAGCGAGTTTCCACGCGGGCGATAATGAACCCCGTACAGAGATTGCCCGTCGCTGGAAAAGAATGATGCGTGGACGTCGGGCAAGCGATCACGTAACGCCCGAATGTCGTCGTCCAATGGCGACGTGATCGTTTCACCCAGCAATTCACGCAGATGTCTTGCCGAGGTAGCGATTGTCGGATTGGCAAAAAAATCACGAACGGGCAAATCGATATCCATGTCGCTGGTCAAACGAGCAACCACTTGCGTGACCAACAGCGAGCTGCCGCCGAGCAAAAAGAAATCGTCATGAATTCCGATCTCCGGCACGTTCAAAACTTCCTGCCAAAGTTCGACCAATCGTTTTTCAAGGTCATCCCGAGGCGGGACGTAGTTTTCATCACGAGCGACGACCCCTTCACTTGCCGGCGGCAACGCCCGACGATCGATTTTGCCGTTGATCGTGTGCGGAAAAGATTCCAGGAAAACAAAGCGAGCGGGAATCATGTACGCCGGCAACACGCTGCGTAAGTACGTAGCGATCGCGTTTACCGATACATCTTGCTTGCCGTGCGCGACATAGGCGACCAGGAATTTCTTGCCGTCCACTTCATCGAAACTGACCAACGACCCGAGCACGCCAGGGGCTTGGTCGATCGCGGCTTCGATTTCGCCGGGTTCAATGCGGTACGATCCCAATTTGATTTGGTGATCGACGCGGCCAGCAAAGTCGATGTTGCCGTCGGGCAACCACCGCGCCAGATCACCGGTGCGGTACAGACGCAGCGACTCGCCGTCGATCTCGACGTTCAAAAAGACAGCAGCGGTTAATTCGGGACGGTTCAAATAGCCCAGCGCCAGCGCGGGACCGCCGATAAACAGATGTCCTGTTTCGCCCTCGGCGACCGGCTTAAAATCATCATCCAAGATATGAGCGGTGTATCGCTTAAGCGGTTTACCAATCGGCATATTCGCCGCATCAAACGAATCATCGGGAATATAGACCGTCGACGTGACCGTCGCTTCGGTGGGGCCGTAGGCGTTACAAAATAAAACGTCGTGGTCGCACAGCGATTGCCAACGGCGATAGTGTTCGACCGATACTTTTTCGCCCGTCGGAATGATCAATCGCAGCGATTCAGGGACGCGTTCTTTCGACGCGACCATCAAATCGACCCATTGATGCCAATACGCGGCAGCAATATGAACCGCCGTGATTTCAAAACGCTGGATCAGCGTCGACAGTTCGTTGCGATGATTCGCCCGGCCTCGCGGACGAAGGACAACGCAACTGCCCGACAATAGCGGCGGGAAAATCTCTTCGATCGCAATGTCAAAACAGAGTGTGGAAAATTGCAGCGTGCGATCGGTTTCGCTCAAACGAAAGACATCGATGTCGGCGAAACAATAGGTCGCCAATGCCGCGTGCTGGATCTGAACCCCTTTGGGTTTGCCGGTCGATCCCGACGTGTACATGATATACGCCAGATCACTTGGGGCGATGGTGGCGGTGGGCTGCGGCGTCGACACGCTCGTCGCCGCGTCGTGAGGGACGCAATCAACCCAATTGATTTTGGAGTGGCTGTTTGGGTTTGCGGGATCGGGATGGATCAGCGGACTGCCAATCGAATCGAAGTAACAGCGATGTCCCACAATCGTGGTGATCGCAGCATCCTCGACCATATAGCGAAGGCGGTCGACAGGGTAATCGGGATCCAGCGGGACAAACACGCCACCGAGTTTCATGATGCCCAGCATCGCGGCGATCGCTTCGGGAGACCGATCCACACACAATCCCACACGGCTGCCATGTTGAATGCCAACCGAGATCAACGTGTTGGCAATCGCATTGGATTGGTGTTCGAGATCCCGATATGTCCACTGACCGTCTTCGGAGACAACCGCCACGTGGTTAGGGGTGTGCTGAAGTTGACGGGCCCATAACTCAGGGAACGCAATCAGTGCTTCGATCGTTTGATTGGATGATTCAAGCATGGGGACGTACGGGGATCAACGTTTGTGATTCAGAATGGCTCGTCGTCTAACAAACGTTCTGTTTTACTGTGGTGTGAGTTTGGGAGCGACGAGACGCGGCACTGTTGATGGCGGCATCGACTGCCGACTCGAGGATTTGTAGTCCCTCTTGTAGCAATGATGTTTCGATCGTCAGTGCGGGCATCACCTTCAGCACCTCGTCAGACGCTCCGGCTCCTTCGATCAACAATCCGGCATTAAATGCGTTCCGAATCGTCTGGCTCGCAAGATCGCCACAATGCATGTCCAGCCCCCAGATCAATCCACGGCCTCGGACGCTCAGCGAGTGATCGGAATGTTTGGCACAAATGGCTCGCAGTTGTTTTTGTATGATTTGGCTGCGATCTTCGATTTGCTGTTCAAAGCTCGGGTCGTTCCAGTACTCGAGCACCGCTCGTGCCGAGACAAATGCCAAGTTGTTGCCGCGGAACGTGCCGGTATGTTCCCCTGGTTTCCAGACGTCGATTTCGGGACGGATCAATACGATCGACATCGGCATCCCGCTGCCAATCGATTTTGAAACACAGACGATGTCGGGAGTAACGCCAGCGTGTTCGAAACTGAAAAACTTTCCGCTGCGGCCGTTTCCGACCTGAATGTCGTCGACGATCAAATGGATGCCGTGCTGCTGGCAAAGCGATGCGACTCGCTGCAGCCAAGTGGCGCTTGAGACATTCACCCCCCCTTCGCCTTGGATCGTTTCGAGGATCACGGCCGCCGGTTTCGGCAGTCCGCTACTCGGATCGTCAAGCATTTTTTCTAGCAGCAGCGACGTATCGTAATCACCCATGTAGCCATCAAACGGCAAATGCGTGACGTTGTTGTGCGAGCCATAAAATTGGCTGTGGTAGAATTGGTTGCCCGTTAATGCCAATGCGCCGAGCGAATGCCCGTGATAGGCATTGGTGAACGCAACGACATGCGAACGCTGCGTCTGCTTGCGCGCAAGTTTGACTGCAGCTTCGACCGCGTTGGTTCCGGTGGGACCGGTGAATTGAACGCGATAATCGAGCCCACGAGGTTTCAGAATGATTCGCTCAAACGCTTCGAGAAAGTCCACTTTGGCGGCGGTCACGGTATCGAGCGAATGCTGGATCCCGTCGGCTTGGATGTACCTGAGCAGTGCCGCTTTGGCTTGCCGGTTGTTGTGCCCGTAATTCAGAGACCCCGCACCACAGAAAAAATCGATGAAATCGTTTCCCTCCGTGTCGGTAATGGTGGACCCAACGGCTTTATGAAACACCGCTGGGAACAAACGCGCGTAACCACGCACGTTCGATTCGATTTGTTCAAGGGGATCCTGCATCGGGAGCGCTTCTTCCAGACCGGGAATTAAAGGGGGGGCAGTAACAGTGGCAAAGGAGCAATCTGCCGCCGTCACATCGTATGTGAAAAGCTTAGGTTTGGCTTAGCACTGGGCGAAAAGGACGCGTCATTTGATGCAGCATTGCTCTGAAACATCACCCAATTCTTTCCCTTCTTGCGGTTTTTGACGGTTGTTTCGGTTTCACTTTCTAGTACGGTCGCGAACCGCCGCTTGGGGGGAGGTGCGTTTGTAAGGAAATAGGCAGATTTCTTCTGCAAACGTGGTAAACCGCGATTTCTGGTAGGGGGTGAAGTCCGATTCTTGCTAAAATGAAGCGGGCGTTCGACTTGCCGCGAGCCCAGTTCGTTGCCGCGAGCCCAGTTCGTTGCTTGTAACGCGAATCCTTCCCCACCCTCCCCGTTTCGTCCTGTACGCCCACGCGTCTTGAGGACTCTCGAGCCGATTCTCAGCGATTGCTCCATTGTGACCCCCTGCCAATTTTTCCTTTTAGGTGTTCCGTAAATCGATGCCTTCATGTTTCCGCTATCTCGTGTCAATCGCCTGCGGTGTTTTTGCCGCGGGGGTCTGTTCCGCCGACAAGCCAGTCGACTTCAATCGCGACATTCGTTCGATCTTATTTGGACGTTGTGTCGCCTGTCATGGGCCGGATGAAGACCAGCGGGCTGCTGGGCTGAGACTCGATACAGAGGCCGGTTCACGTGAAGATCTCGGTGGCTATGTCGCCGTCAAACCAGGCGAACCAGACGACAGCGAGTTGATCGAGCGATTGACCACGGACGACGATGACATGCGGATGCCCCCGGAGGGGAAAGGCAAGCGGTTGTCCGAGGATGAGATCGATCTGATACGCCGTTGGATTAAACAAGGCGGCAGCTACGCCAAGCATTGGTCTTATGAAAAACCGACCCGCCCTGCCCTGCCCCAAATCGAGCAAACCGAATGGGGGCGGAATCCGATCGATGCATTTGTGCTATCCAAGCTCGAAGCCAACCAAATGAAACCGTCTCCCGAGGCGGATCGCTTGACGCTGGCTCGCCGATTGGCGATCGATTTGACCGGAGTGCCGCCTACTTGGCAAGAAGCTCAGGCGTTTGTGAATGACTCGGACGCAAACGCATATGAAAAGTACGTCGATCAACAGCTGGCCAAACCCGCGTTTGGTACTCGTTGGGCTCGCGTGTGGCTCGATTTAGCTCGCTATGCCGACTCGGCGGGCTACGCCGATGATCCGCTACGAACGATTTGGGCGTATCGCGATTATGTCATCGATTCGCTGAACAATAACAAGCCATTTGACCAGTTTACGATTGAACAGATCGCCGGTGATTTGCTCGAAAATCCGACCGACGAACAATTGATCGCCACCGCGTTTCATCGAAACACAATGACGAACAGCGAAGGTGGCACCAATGACGAAGAGTTCCGTAACGTCGCGGTGGTGGATCGTGTCAACACGACCATGGCGGTATGGATGGGAACGACCATGGCGTGTGCTCAATGTCATACCCACAAATATGACCCGATCACGCATGATGAGTATTTCAAATTCTTTGCCTTCTTTAACCAGTCCGCTGACCGTGATCTCCGCGACGAAAGTCCTCTGCACGAAGTTTGGTTCGAGGAACAACTCGAGCGAAAACAAGCCTTACGCACTGAAATCGCTCTGCTCGCATCGCAATTGAATCAATCCACACCGGAACTTGAAAAACAACAAGCCGAGTGGATCGCGTCGATTCGCGAGCAACCCGAGTGGTCACCGCTGGTGCCAAGCGAGTTCGTTGCTCACGATCGCCAACTGGCCTCGGATGACAATGGCTGGATTACCGCGAACGGCGAAAAAGCAGACCGTGATACGTATACACTGCAATTTCCGATCATCGATTCGCAGCTGGCTGATTCGCAGTTGGCTGACGCGAAGCAATCCAACTCGGGCCAATCCAACGCGGAACCCACCACCTCACCGTCGCTGGTGGGTTTGAAACTGGAGGTCGGCAAAGAACAAGCCGAGAACTTTGTGCTTTCCAAAGTCTCGGCTACCTGGACGCCCAACGACATTGCGCCGATCAAGGCAAGGTTCGTTCGCTTGGAACTTCCCGGCAAGCAGCGGATTTTGCATATTGCCGAGTTGCAAGTGTTCAGTGGTGACCAAAACGTTGCACTTTCAGGCACCGTGACACAAAGTTCCACCGGCTTTAACGGGCCCGCCGAGTTCGCGATTGATGGCAACACGAGTGGCAATTTTCAAGATCGTTCGGTCACTCATACCCAAATCGAAGACAATCCCTGGTTGGAAGTGGATTTGGACGCTCCGCACCCCGTCGATCGTATTGGGTTGTGGAATCGTACGGATGGCGGCGGTGGCATCGCGGGCCGTTTGGCGGGATATACGCTGCAGTTACTCGATCAAGATCGCAATGTGATTTGGCAGCAGTCGCCCGAGGCGTTACCGACGCCAAGTTTGGACTTGAGTCCATCTGGGAAAATCTCGCTTCGTTTTGCGTCGGCATTTGCCGATTTTGAACAACCGAAATTTACGGCCGCCAGCATCCTGGCCGACAAAATCGATGATAAAAAAGGATGGGCGATCGCAGGCGGAATCGGTGCGGCGCATGAATTGACCCTCGTGCTCGACCGGCCACTGAAACTTGGCAATGGAACGTTGACGCTGACTTTGGATCAGCAATCGGTCCATGCCAAACACCTACTGAATCAGTTTCGCGTCGCGATGACGTTTGATGAAGGCGTTGCTAATTGGGCCGCACTGCCGCCGAAGATACAAGCGTTGTTAGCGGACCCGGCACGATCGTATTCTGCGAATGAGCAGGCAGAACTTGCCGCCTACTATCGCAGCATCGCACCTTCGCTTGATCCGATTCGCAAACAGCATGCGAAGTTGGAAACTCAATTAAGTCAGATGAAACCGGCGACCACCACACCGATCATGCAACAGCTTCCCGAGAACCAGCGACGCAAAACGCATGTCCAACTACGAGGAAGTTACACAAGTCTTGGTAACGAGGTAAGCGAGGGGACGCCCGCCGTGTTTCACCCGCTGCGAAACAGCGAGTCGCCCGATCGTTTGGACCTGGCTCATTGGTTGGTCGACGAGGACAATCCGTTGACGGCACGGGTGATCGCCAACCGTCATTGGGAACAAATTTTTGGGATCGGAATCGTCGAATCGAGCGAAGAGTTTGGTTCGCAAGGCGAGTTGCCATCCCATCCCGAATTGTTGGATTGGTTGGCGACCGAGCTGCAGCAAAATGGTTGGGATATCAAAGCGTTTCTCAAATTGCTGGTGATGTCATCCACTTATCGGCAAAGTTCGGTGACGAGTGTGCAGCAGCAAGAAAACGATCCGATGAACCGCATGCTCGCTCGTGGCCCTCGCTTCCGCATTTCGGCCGAAATGGTGCGTGATCAAGCTCTGTTCGTCGCCGGGTTGTTGAGTGACAAAATGGGCGGTCCGCCAGTCAATCCGCCGCAGCCTGAATTGGGGCTACGAGCTGCGTTTGGAGGTAACACGGATTGGAAAACCAGCGAAGGCGATGACCGTTATCGCGCCGGGATCTATACATCGTGGCGGCGATCGAGTCCCTATCCATCGATGTCCCAGTTTGATGCACCGGACCGCGATGTTTGCACCGTTCGTCGAATTCGCACGAACACGCCACTGCAGGCGCTCGTGACGCTGAACGATCCGGTCTATATCGAAGCCGCTCAGTCGCTTGCGCGCCGTACGGTGGCCGCCGCAGAAACGACCGAAGATCGTATTCGATTCCTCTTTCATACCACATTGATTCGTAATCCCAAGCCGCTTGAGATCAAGCGAATCACTCAGCTTGTCGAAGAGGCGAGTGCCGCGTTTTCCACCGACGTCGATGCGGCCAAGCAAATGGCAACGGACCCGATCGGCGATCTGCCCGAGGGAGCCGACATGGTGGAACTGGCGGCCTGGACCGTGGTCGGAAATGTAATGCTAAACCTCGACGAATTGTTGATGAAACGATAGGAAGAACGATGCACCCCAGACTCAAACAACTGCAGATTCAAACACGTCGTCACTTCCTTCAGCAATCCGCCGCGGGCCTAGGCGGGATCGCGCTGGCATCGTTGATGGGCGATGCAAAGTCCGCTGGCGTTGCTGCGGGAAAGCCCGCTGCCGATCCTTTGGCGCTGCGGCAACCCCATTTTCCTGCCAAAGCAAAGCGGGTGATCTATTTGCACATGACCGGTTCGCCACCGAATTTGGACATGTTTGATTACAAGCCCAGCTTGGCCCAACATACCGACCAAGATTGTCCGGCCGAGTTTTTAGCGGGACGTGAATTTGCCTTTACCAGCGGCACACCCAAATTAATGGGGTCACCGCGGACTTGGTCTCAAGTCGGCAAGCATGGCACGTGGATGTCCGATGCGATTCCTCATTTTCACGGCGTTGCGGATGATCTGTGTATGGTCCATTCGATGTACACCGACCAATTCAATCATGCTCCGGCGGAATTGTTGGTCTACACCGGTTCGCCACGCTCGGGCCGCCCGTCGATGGGATCGTGGGTGACGTATGGGCTGGGCAGTGAGAACGAAAATCTGCCAGGCTTTGTGGTGTTGATCTCCAGCGGAGTTCAGCCCAATGGCGGCAAAGCATCGTTCGGAAGCGGGTTTCTACCCTCGGTTTACCAAGGCGTTCAGTGCCGATCCAAGGGTGACCCGGTGCTCTATGCATCGGACCCCAATGGGATGGATCGCTCGATGCGTCGCAAAACGCTCGATGCGCTTCAGGATTTGAATGAACTGCAAGCGGCGGAGATGGGGCACCCCGAAACCTTGACACGTATCTCGCAGTACGAGCTTGCCTTTCGCATGCAGACTGCGGTTCCCGAAGTCATGGATATCTCGCAAGAAAGCCAGAAGACGCTGGAGGCATACGGAGCGAAGCCAGGGGATTCGAGTCTGGCGAACAATTGTTTGCTGGCACGACGATTGGTCGAGTCGGGCGTCCGCTTTGTCCAGTTGTTTGATTGGGGCTGGGATTTCCACGGCACCGGGGCTGATACGGGAATCACCGATGGATTGACCAAGAAATGTGCGACGATGGACAAGCCGATCGCCGCGTTGATCAAAGATTTGAAGCAGCGTGGATTGTTCGAAGACACGTTAATCGTGTGGGGAGGCGAGTTCGGTCGCACTCCGTTCCGCGAAGGCCGAACGGCTGGCAGCAAGGTGCTTGGCCGTGACCATTACCCCGACGCGTTCACGATGTGGATGGCCGGGGCCGGTGTCAAAGGCGGATTCGATTACGGTCAATCCGACGAACTCGGTTTTTCGGTTGCCGAAAATCCGGTGCACGTCCATGACTTACAAGCAACAATCCTGCATTTGCTTGGTTTCGATCACGAGCAGCTAACGTACCGTTTCCAAGGCCGCGATTTCCGACTCACCGATGTGCACGGCCACGTCGTACACGATCTACTAACGTAAGCCGTCACACCCCATCCTCGTAGTGGATCTTGCTAAAGATCCCGCGTCGAGGTCTTCCGGTCGCATCTCGTACCAAAGTCCCATCAACACTCCGCCCCGTAGTGGATCTTGCCAAAGATCCCGACGCCCTTCCCGGGCTTTGTTCAGCACGAGTATCAGCATCCTTCAGTCGAGCTTGTCTCGGCAGAGGAAACACATGATGGCTACCGAGCGAAAGCATAAGACAGCCGTACTCCGTTTCGGGCTTGTCCCGGCGGTCACACGACTCGATCTGTCGATCCCGCCAGGACAAGACCGACGGAGATCCAATGGGGTTGGGAGGTTGCCTTGGTAGCTTGCAGTTGCCCGCCCCGCCCGGGCAAGCCGGACGGAAGCGATGGTGTGCCGGGGGTGTGTTATTACGCCCACAGCCTCGAAGTGGCTACCTCCTTTCCGCCGAGTTCGCATCGACACAGGCTTTACCGGACTCGGTCTAGCCAAGCGTCCGTCGCGATCACTTCGCTGATGAACATCTGCTGGGACACCAGGATCGAATCTTGCAGCTGCTTGGCGGTCACCGAGCCCGCTTCGTTTTCTACGTCCAGCGTTCCCGTCGCATCACGCAGGAACTCGACTTTGTAACCGCGATGAAATGCTTGGCGGGCCGTGGTGTCACAACACATTTGCGTCATATAGCCCGCGATGGCGACCGTGTCGGCATCGACTTTCTTCAGCCACTCGGCCAGATTCGTATTGGTAAACGAGCCGGGCAATTGTTTGTCGATCAACACATCGCGATGGCGTTTTTCGACCTCGGGGTGTAATTGCCACGCGTCGGAGTTGAGCCGGAAGATCGGCGAATCGGGGTCGGGTTGGTGATGCCGAATCACGGCGGTCGGCACACCCGCCTGTTTCGCCTCGTCCATCACCCGCAAGATTTGATCGAGATGGCCGACTGGATACGTCACCGGCAGCGCGCCATCAAAATACTCTTTTTGAACGTCAATCACCAATAAAGCGCGGCTCATTGCGTTAAATCCAATTCAATCTTGGGTTGGGGGACGAGAACGGTTGCATCTAGTCTATCGCGGTTTCAGTTGGGGGCAAACACAGTCGCCCGACGTCGGATCATTCATCCGCGGTTCTCGTAGTGGATCTTGCTAAAGATCCTGCATCCGAGAGTTTCGTAGGGGATCTTGATAAAGATCCCACCCCTCGCCTCGTCGACAAACCCAACAACGCCCGTTTTTTTCTATTCCTCATGACGCGGCATCTACGGACGTCGGAGGATGTCCGAATGCCATTGACGAGACGGCTCACCTGACTCATCGAGTTCGGGGGCGCAAAGATAATGCCCCCCAGCTTCGCAAATGCCTCTGAACAAATAAAAGGCATTTCGTCTCGCTTGGAAGAAAAATCCTTAATGTCATTCTTCGGGTGGGCGAGTCAGTAAATGGACGGCAGCTTGGCAATCGGCTCGGTTTGGCCAATCTTCGCCCCCCAGTCGCAACGCTTCTTGGAACTTTGCAAGTGCAGTGGCGTACCGGCCATGCTGTAACGCCATCGAACCATAGAAAAAGGCGGCGTCGGCTGAGCTGGGATTTAGCTCCGATGCTGCCACGAGATCTTGCTCCGCTAAATCAAAGTTGCCGGTCGATGCCAACAGCTGCGCTCGATGCAATCGTGGTTCAATCGCTCGCTGATCAATCTCCAGCACCTTGTTGGCGATCAACATGGCGCCGGCGAAGTCCCCCTCGGCCGCCATATGGCTGGATCGTCCAATGCCAGCGTGAACGCGTTCGGATGTGCTGGGACGCTCTCTTTGCAGCTCATAGGCAAGTGAGTGAATCGGGTAGGATTCCTGCCAAAGCTGATGCCGCGCGGGCAGTATCGCACTCAGCACCACAGCCGCCGCCAGTGCGTAAGTGAAGCGAGATGGAAGCAAGTCTCTGCTCAATAGTGCTCCCGCTAAACAGACAGGAAACAGCATCTCTAAGCTGCGATGCATGTCTCCCGCAATGACCAACGCACCCACGGTCGTGAGCAAAATGGCAAGCGAATAAACAGCAAAGGTCGCACGGCGGTAGGTTTTGAAGCAGTGATACAGAAAGTAAATGCAAAACAACCATGCGATGCGATGGCCGAACCAAACTCCCCATAAGAGATTGGTGATCGGGATCGATTGAATTAACGCAAGATGCTCGCGTGCATACGTGTGAGCGACAGGATCCGTTCCGGTCGCAAGAGCAATCAAACGAATGACAAGGTAGACCGAAGTCGCAATGCCGATCAACGGAATCATCGTGCTCATCGCTCCTGGATGTGCTTTGATTCTATCGTTCCAAGTCGCACGAACGACCAGTAGCACGGGAAGCGCGAGCACGAACCGCTCATCAATCCAAGGAGCAATCAAACATGCGGTCACGACTGCAATACGGTTCTGGCTGAACGCAGCGACCAGCATAAAGAAGACGACCCAGGAATCAAAATAGGCGAGCCAGCCTGTGGAAACGAAATACCACGGCGACATTGCCAACAGGGTGCTGAGGAGCAGGGAGTCACGTATCGGCATCCCCGCTCTCTGGCACAATATCACAATGTAAAAAAGAGTGGCGATGCATCCAAGGAAGGGAATCGTTGTAAATTGCCACTCGCTCAGCCCTGTGAGGTTGCCCACAAATGGAAAGAACAACCGCCATTGATTGACCCGGCTAACGTGATTCGTGATGTCTTCGAACGGGTTCTCCAGCTGCCGCAGTGTGTCGTAGTATCGGTCGACTTCGGGCAGATCAAAGCTCTGCCAAAGTTTGAACCGTGGTGCGAAACAGAGGATGACAAGCATCGCTGCCGCAACCGCAATCAGCAGCGAGACGCCCCATTTTTTTGATCGAGATGAATCAATTCGTACGATGGACGTCTGGGGCATGAGCGGCGGCAGGGACTAAAGAAGGCGGAACTAAAAAAGGTGTCAAACTAAAAAAGGTGTCAAACTAAAAAAGGTGTCAGGACTCTTTTTTCGGTATCGGGACTTGTTTCTTGGGTCTTCCGCGGGGGCGGAGGGTGGATTCGAGGTCGAGGCGACGTGCGATCGATTCTACCCAAGATGACTGTCCTAGCGGGCTGCCTCGGCGAATCGACCAGCGGATTTGATCGAGTTCTTTGTCGTCGAGCGCTTCGTTGACTCGCCTAAGCCAATTCGGCGAGCGCGGGATCGGCCATGGTGACAGCAACTTTGGCAGAGGTTCACTGGTTTGGGACCAACGATACAGCGACCCCCAACGCCAATCTTCTGCTTTTTCCACCAGCCCTGCTCGTTTCGCATTTCGTTCCACGTAGCGACACAGGACAAGGAAGTGATCGTCGTCCTGAACAGGAAAACTTTTGAAGCGACCTTGGTACACATGTCCTTCTCCCGCCGTGTGATAGTGGGCGTGGTAACGCATGGTGTGCGTGAGCGTGACCCACCGCAAGAAATGGCTCATCCCTCCGTGCTCGCTGGGTTGCACCACCAAGTGCCAATGATTGGGCATCAACTGGTAGGCCAAGATTCGGCAGGGATAGAGCTGCAGTCCCTCGGACAAGATGTTTTCGAATGCCTCGTAGTCGGCGTCTTTGTGAAAGATGGTCGTACGCCCATTGCCCCGATTCCAGGCATGGTAAATCGCGTCTTTCTCGTCCGCACGTTTGGGTCTAGGCATTCCACCAGCCTAACCGTCGCCTCAGGGCCGGGAAAGAGTCCTGACACCTTTTCCTGGCCCTGAGATGTAAGACGCTCAAGTGTAAATGACTGTTTACAGCGTCAACCGTTTTCGTCGCCAAGTCGTGACATAAAAATCATGTCAACGACGATCCTTTTTCGACGCTAGTAAAATCCTGGAATGTTTTTAATCCCAGAAAATACTGGGTTTTCGCTTTGCCTAGCATGCTTTCGACGTTTGCGATTTGAGGATTGGCACTGCCCGTGCGATAGAGCGACTCCGTTCCCGAACAAGAGGTTTGGGAAGACAACCAACTCCATACCTTTGAGGTATCCAGTATGTCCAAACAAGCTCAGTACGCCTTGATAGCAGCAATCGCTTTCAGTTTTGTCGGTGGAGCTTCGCTTGCCGAAGCAGGAAAGATTCGCAGCACCGTCGAGCGTCGTCATAGTCCCGAAAAAGGATTTTGGGACTCGAGCCATAACTCAAAGAACGTCGTTCGTCACCACGCAAGTCCGCGAGTGCATTACACACCGAAGACTCACAAGAGCAACAGCGGTAAGTCTTGGGGGTGGCAACGCAGCAGTCGCGCCGAACTGCATCACCCTGGTCCGCGGAAAACACACGGATCCAGTAATACTTCGAACCCCGGTGCTTTATTCAACCTGTTTCGGTAACCTTGCACCGCCCGATTCGCCGATGAAAGGAGCGGGTTTTCGACTCCCCAGTTGACACCAAGAGCCGGCTTGCCACGACTGAACTTCAGGTTGTGGTAAGTCGGTTTTTCTATGCGCTAGCGAAAGTGTCAGCCGGCGTCGACAGTGGAAGCGCCAGGTGACATAGGTTGACGTCGCGAGGCGTCAATGATTAGAAAAACGTCGATAAATCTTCGTCGGCACAGTTCCTGCTTTGCGTGTCGTCGAACGTTTCCAAGCGTCAACCGAGATCAAAGCTCACCGGCAATCCGTTTCCGCCGCAATTATTGTCATGCCGTACCAACACCTTCGCGACCCCAACATCAACGAAACAATGTTTCGTACCGTCGCCAATTACACCTACGACTGGGAAAGCTGGCACGATCCGCTGGGAAAGCCTGTTTGGATCAACGATGCGGTGCAGCGGATGACGGGCTACTCGCCTGATGAGTGTTTGGCAATGCCTGAATATCCGTTGCCGATCGTGGTGGAGCGGCATCGGGCTCGGATGCGAAAGATGCTTAAGGACGCGATCGACAAGAAATCAAACAACGATTTGGAGTTCGAAATTGTCAGCCGGGATGGCAACGCTCGTTGGATGGCCATTTCCTGGCAACCGATGTATGACGACACGGGAAAGCACCAGGGCTTTCGCACCAGCGTTCGCGACATCACCGATCGACAGGGTTTGAAAGAACAACTGCGACTGTACACCGAGCATCTTGAGCAACTGGTTCAAGAACGCACCGTTCGGATCACGCAGCTTGAGAAGCACCGTCAGCAGATGGAAAAACTTGCCGCCCTCGGTGAACTGGCCGCTGGCGTCGCTCATGAGGTCAACAATCCTTTGGCGGGGATCCGCAACGCGTTCGCGCTGTTCAAGGATTCTCTGGAACCGACCCACGAGCACTACGACCTTTTGGATCTGGTGGACAAGGAAATCGAACGGATCAGTTCGATCATCCATCAGATGTACCAGCTTTACAAGCGAGGGCCGCTGGCCGCTACCGATGTGACGATCGAAAAAACAATCAGCGATTGCGTGTGCTTGCTTGAACCGATCGCGCGCCGTCACGGAGTGACGTTGCAGGTCATTCCCGAGCGTTCCACCACATCGGCACGTCTGCCCGAGAATGAGCTGAAGCAGATCCTGTTCAACATCGTTCGCAACGCCATTCAGGCATCGCCGACTGGTGCGACGGTTCGCATTGAAATCGATGCCAAAGACGAACGGGTTGCCGTTCTGGTCGCTGATCAAGGAAGCGGGATCACCGATGACGTGCTTCCGCATATTTTTGAACCGTTCTTCAGTACCAAAGGAGAACTCAAAGAAGGGATGGGTTTGGGGCTATCGGTAACACGCAACCTGATCGAATCGATGGACGGCGAAATCAACGTTGCCACCGAAGTTGGAGAAGGAACGACATTTCGAGTCATGCTGCCCAGGTGGAGACGCGACTAATGACTCATCGAATTCTAGTCGCCGACGACGAACCGCTTTACCTTCGCACGACCGGCGAGCTATTGCGAAAGAACGGTTACGAATGCGTGTGTGTTCCCGACGCCAATCTAGCGATGGAGGCATTGCAGCGAGAGGATTTTGATCTCGTCTTGTCGGACCTCAATATGCCGGGCAATTTGAAGCTTGAATTGCTTCATGATCACAACCGGCTGCGTAAACACGTTCCCATCATCGTCGTCACCGGCGTCCCCAGTTTGCCGACTGCGATCGAGAGCATTCGCCTTGGGATCGCCGATTACTTGATGAAACCGGTGAAATTCGAGGATTTGCTGCGGAGCGTTCAGCATGCGATCGAACACGCAAATCAAACCCGCAAGGCTGCGGAAATACCGACTCGGCCCGCATCGGAACTTCAAAACTTGTTTCCCCGTCTCATCGGTGCCAGCGCGCCGATGATGGAGCTATTCGAAATCATCGATCGCGTCGCCGGCACGGACACGAACATTTTGATCACCGGTGAAAGCGGCACAGGCAAGGAAGTCGTTGCCAAAACAATTCATGAACATAGCCATCGTCGTGAGGGTTCGTATCAAGTTATCGACTGCACCGCGGTTCCTGATTCGTTGTTCGAATCGATGTTGTTCGGACACAAGAAAGGATCGTTCACCGGAGCGGTATCGGATCAAGACGGCTTGTTAAAACAATGTGACGGCGGCACGGCGTTCTTAGATGAAGTGGGGGAACTGCCGATGCCAATGCAAGCGAAATTGTTGCGAGCGGTACAGGAACAAACTTTCACGCCGGTTGGCAGCCACACGCAGGTCAAAGTCGACACCCGATTTATCTGCGCGACCAACCGCGACCTCCACGCCGAAGTCAATGCGGGACGGTTCCGCCAAGACCTGTTCTATCGACTCGGAGTTATCCACGTCGAATTGCCACCGCTCCGCCGCCGCGATGATGATGTTTTGCTGCTCGCCGATCACTTCTTGAAGTTGCTGACCAAGAACAATTCACGGGTTTACGGATTTGCCGAGTCCACGCTCGAAGTCTTCAAGGCGTACTCGTGGCCGGGAAACATTCGTGAGCTGCGAAACGTGATCGAGCGTTCGATCGCCCTATCCAAAGGCAACTTGATCCAGCCGGCGGATCTGCCCAAGAACGTACAAGGGGATGACAATGCAGCTGAGCCACGCTGGGCTGGCAGTGACGTTCAAGCCGATGCCGCCACGTCGACACCGGGTTCCGGTGGGCAGTTGCCCAGCTTCGCCAGCATCACCGCGGGAGTTTCGCGAGACGAAGCCTTGAAAGCAGCCGAGTATCAGTACCTGGTCGCGTTGATGCAAACTAACGGTGGGAATGTCTCCGAAGCGGCGCGTCAAGCTGGTTTGTCACGTCAAGGCTTGCATAAGCTTCTCAAAACGCATGAAATCTACGCCGCCGATTTTCGGCGTTAATTTCGCTACTTGTTTTTGACAGTGTCTTCACGCGGCGTCGCTATCCGTCGCTCATTTTTGTCGCATCTGATTTGCGGCGTGTGGTACCAGGATTGCTCCGGTAAACAGATTTTGCCTCGGCGTTCTGATTCACCCAAAGGACTACACACTCCCATGCCACACCGCAAACCCATCATCACCGAGCACGATCAAACGGAACTGCTGCAGCTGATCGAGGATGAATCCGTAGCCGTCATCGCGGCTCACCGTAGCGTCGATACATTGAAAAGGCGGCTCCGCTCCGCGATTTGCCTACCGGATGACCGAGTTCCCGGCACGGTCATCCGTTTGGGGTGTCACGTGACGTTGTCAGATGTGACAACGGGCAATATCGATATGTTCACACTGGTTGACCCAGCACAAGCGGACATTGCCCACGGGAAGCTATCGGTGCTATCGCCGCTGGGCACCGCGATCCTCGGACGTCATCTCGGTCAGCAAGTGCGTGTCATGATCCCCAGTGGCTGCCGCACCATCACCATTGAAGCGATCGAGCACCGTTGTCAACCACCGGCGACAGCAACGGGCGAGAACACTGTCGCTAGCGTTTGACAGAGCGGGGGTGGGGGCTTCGAACCAGAAGAGTCGTTAACAAAATTCTTCTGAATTGTTTCCCAGCAAAAAGCCCCCGAATATCCTTTTGTTTTCTCCACTACAGCGGATGGATTCGAGGTTTTTTAGAGCTTCACTCTACGATTGGTACGCTCCTCGCTTAGACATTTCATCAAGATCATCAGCGAGCGTTTGGTGCTTGCACCTGAGTCGCGGATTTGTCTAAGTCGGTCTTTCGCCAAGGCATCGAAGTTGATGTCTGTGATGATCGGGCCGCTGAACACCGAAAGGGTTTTGAAGATGTCACGCTATTTCACCAGTGCTTTTGCCATCGCCGCCTTGCTGGGCAGCTTCCTGATTGCTGACACCGCCGAGGCCGCAAAGGCGCGTTCTACGGTCGAACGACGCCACCGTGCGAATAAGGGATACTTCGCGCCCAAGACGTCGACCAATCGCAGCTATAGCAGCAATCGGTCGATGTTCCGCAGCACGCCGCGTTACACCACGCCAAGCTACGTCGCACCGCGAACCTACACGCCGGCACCCTCCTACGTCCCGTCCTCGGCACCGGTCGTGCAGCAGAGCTACACCTTGCCCAGCAACGTCGTCACCGCACCTCGCGTGATTTCGAGTTCGCCTGTCGTCACCTCGCAACCGCGAGTGATCTACAGTTCTCCCGTCGTGACGTCGCAACCGCAGGTCATCTCGGAACGAGTGATCACTCCTCCGGCGCCGGCAGCAAATTCGTCGAACGTTCCGCACGTGGGCCAAGGTCAGCCTGCCAACGTACGATGAGATGATTCGCTTACCGCCGATTTTCATTAGACGCTGAGTGACAAGCATTGCAGGCCACTCAGCGTCTTTTTTCGTGCCAAACCACGTGCGGGATAAAAAAGGTGTCAGGACTCTTTTTTGGGTATCGGGACTTGTTTGTTGGGGCTTCCGCGGGGAGCGGAGGGTGGAATCGAGGTCGGTCTGACGTGCGATCGATTCTATCCAAGTTGACTGTCCTAGCGGGCTGCCTCGGCGAATCGACCAGCGGATTTGATCGAGTTGCTTGTCGTCAAACGCTTCGTTGACTCGCCTAAGCCAATTCGTCGTGGTGCGGGATCTTTAGCAAGATCCACTACGGGGAGCTTTCTTTAATAGCGGGCTGTTGGGCAAGCCGGACGGATGCAGAGTTGACGGGCGGTGCGAGTGAGCCGGAGACAGGCCCTCACCCGGACGAGGCCTCAAGGGCCCGTCCGACCTCTCCCGTGCTGCGCTCGGGAGAGGTGGCAGATAAAAAAGGTGTCAGGACTCTTTTTTTGGTATCGGGACTTGTTTGTTGGGGCTTCCGCGGGGAGCGGAGAGTGGAATCGAGGTCGGTCTGACGTGCGATCGATTCTATCCAAGTTGACTGTCCTAGCGGGCTGCCTCGGCGAATCGACCAGCGGATTTGATCGAGTTGCTTGTCGTCAAACGCTTCGTTGACTCGCCTAAGCCAATTCGTCGTGGTGCGGGATCTTTAGCAAGATCCACTACGGGGAGCTGTCTTTATTAGCGGGCTGTTGGGCAAGCCGGATGGATGCAGAGTTGATGGGCGGTGCGAGTGAGCCGGAGACAGGCCCTCACCCGGACGAGGCCTTAAGGGCCCGTCCGACCTCTCCCGTGCTGCGCTCGGGAGAGGTGGCATGAGCAGCGAGGACTGGGCAGGTCAACAGCGTCCATTGCCAGGTAACCTTTACCACGACCAGTGGATCACTCGTCGGTGACGCAGCCTTCGCTGGCGCTCTTGACGTTCTTGATGTACTTGTACAACGTGCCTCGCGTTGCCTTCAGCGGTGGTGCGGTCCAGGCTTCGCGGCGTTTGGCCAGTTCGGCTTCGTCGACGTCCACATCGAGTCGGTTGGTTTCGGCATCGATCGTGATCGTATCACCATCTTGAACCAGAGCGATCGGACCACACTCTTGTGCTTCCGGCGTGATGTGGCCAACGATGAATCCGTGGCTGCCGCCGCTGAATCGTCCATCGGTCAACAACGCCACATCCGACCCGAGACCCGCCCCCATGATGGCACTGGTCGGTGTCAGCATTTCAGGCATGCCGGGACCGCCCTTGGGACCTTCGTAGCGAATCACGACGACATCGCCCTTTTGAATCTTCTTTTCCTCCAGTGCATGCAGCATGTCCTCTTCGCTGTCAAAGACGCGTGCCGGGCCGCTGAACTGCAATCCTTCTTTGCCAGTGATCTTGGCCACCGCGCCATCGGGCGACAGTGATCCACGCAAGATACGAATGTGACCGGTCTTTTTGATCGGCTCCTTGGTGGAGTGAACGATCGTTTGACCTTCCTTCAAATCGGGCAGCGATTCGAGGTTTTCGGCCAGCGTTTTGCCGGTCACGGTCATGCATGATCCGTCGATCAGGCCTTCTTTGAGCAAGTACTTCATCACCGCGGGGGTGCCGCCCACCGAGTGCAAGTCTTCTTGGACGAATTTGCCGCTCGGCTTCAGGTCGGCGAGGAATGGGATGCGATCGCTAACGCTTTGGAAGTCGTCGATCGTCAGCGGTACTTCGACCGCTCGCGCCATCGCGATCAGGTGCAACACGGCATTGGTGCTGCCACCGAGTGCCATCACGGTGACCATCGCGTTTTCAAACGCCGTGCGGGTCATGATATCGCGCGGTTTGAGGTCCAGTTTCAGCAGTTCCAGAATCGCATGGCCTGCGTGCCGACACTCTTCTTTTTTCTCAGGATCGACCGCGGGGATACTGGCCGAATAGGGCAGCGACATGCCCAAGGCTTCGATCGCCGAGGCCATCGTGTTGGCGGTGTACATCCCGCCGCAAGCTCCGGCACCAGGGCAACTGTGACGAACGATCTCTTTGCGTTCTTCTTCGTTGATTTGGCCAGCAATAAATTGGCCATAACACTGAAAGGCGCTGACGATATCCAGGTTTTCGTTTTTGAATCGTCCTGGTTTGATTGTTCCTCCATAAACCATGATTGCGGGGCGGTTCAAACGTCCCATCGCGATCAAACATCCCGGCATGTTTTTGTCACATCCAGGCAGTGCGATCAGCGCATCATACCACTGGGCAGCCATGATCGTTTCGATCGAATCGGCGATCAAATCGCGACTCTGCAGCGAGTAGCTCATCCCGTCGGTGCCCATCGAGATGCCGTCGCTGACGCCAATCGTGTTGAACCGCATGCCGACGAGTCCTGCGTCGACGACTCCCTTTTTGACCTCGGCGGCCAAGTCCAACAGGTGCATGTTACAGCTGTTGCCTTCGTACCAGACACTTCCAATGCCGACCTGTGGCTTGTTCATGTCTTCGGAAGTCATCCCGGTTGCATAGAGCATCGCTTGGGACGCGCCTTGGCTTTTGGGTTGGGTGATGTTTTGGCTGTACTTGTTTAGCGGAGCATTCATGGCCGGTGGAGATACGCAGTGCAGGAGGAATGGGGGAGAAACGTCAACAAGCGAAGAGAGTTTGATGCGGGGGTGAGTTCGCGTTCTCTGGCAGACTAAATCTCTGGCAGACTAAATCTGCGTCGATTTGCCGACTTCACAGGCCACCGATTATGATCTTCAGCGAGCGTTTCACAACGGGACGGCTAAGCGAACTTTATCGGAGTAGACAAAATGGTGCGTTTTTCGTGGTTTTTGCTGGCGTTGGCGGTTTTTACCCATGGTTTTACGCCCGGCAGCCGCGAGGCATTTGCGGACGATTTTGAGCTCAAGTCGATGTCGCTGTTCGATGGTGACACCTTGGCGGGGTGGGAAGGGAACGCCTATTGGTTCCGAATCGAAGACGATGCGGTCGTCGCCGGGCGGCTGGAGGAAAAGATCCCGCACAACGAATTTTTGTGCACGATGGAACGATTCGCCGATTTCGATCTACGGTTGGAAGCCAAATTGGTCTCCCCCAGCAAGGATCCGAGCGGTGGCAAAACAAAGCCCTCTTTGAATGCCGGAGTCCAGTTCCGCACCAAACGCATCCCCGGCGATACCGAGGTGTCGGGCTATCAAGCCGATATGGGATGGATTGGTGATCGATCGATTTGGGGTGCACTGTACGACGAATCACGCCGCCGGAAATTTTTGGCCGAACCCGCTGCGGATTTACCCCAGAACCTTGTCAAAGAAAACGACTGGAATTCGATTCGAGTCCGCTGTGAAGGGCCACGCATCCAAATTTTTATCAACGGCGTGCAAACAGTCGATTACACCGAAACCGATGACACGATTCCACGTGATGGCATCATCGGACTGCAAATCCACAGCGGTCCTCCGGCCGAAGCCCATTACCGAAACATTCGTATCCGTAACCTCACCAGCAAGTAGGCAATGTCGCTGATCGCTCCGCGATCTCGCGTTCTTAGCATTGTGCGTTTCTGAGATTTTTCTTCTTTACAGGTTTCCCGTTTCGATTGCGGAGCGATCAACGACATTTTTATGAATATTGAATTTGTATATTTCGATCTCGGCAACGTGATCGTTTCCTTTGACCCGAAAATCGCGGTCAACAATGTGGCAACCCGCTTTGGGGTCGACGCCGCGATGGCGGAACAGGCGATTTATATCAGTGGATTGCAGGATCGATTCGAGCATGGCCACGTCACGGGCGAAGAATATGCGAGAATTGTTCGTGATTCGCTTGCCGTTTCGGATGCTCAGATGCCCACGGCGGCACTGCTTGACGCGATCAGCGACATGTTCACCCCGATCGAGTCGATGCGAAATACGGTCACGCAGGTCGACGAATCCGGAACGCGTTACGGGTTGCTATCGAACACCTGCCACGCTCACTGGGACTGGATCGCCCGTCAAACGTGGCAGGTTTCGTCGCTGGCGTGGCCCGTTCGTGTGTTGAGCTGCGAAGTCAGCTCGATGAAGCCCGATGGCGGGATTTATCAGGCGGCCGAAAAATTGGCCGGTGTTTCCCCCGCATCCATTCTGTTTCTCGACGACAAACAGGAAAATGTTGCCGCGGCGATCGATCGAGGCTGGAATGCGGTCCAGTGCTTCGGCGGCGAGCAAGCGGAAGCGGCACTGAGGCAATATGGGGTGATTTCGTAGCACGATCGGCCGCGGGCGAGCGTGGTGGCGAACGCGGTCTTCGGCTGTGCCCGGCGGCGTGGACGCCGTATGATGGAGGCACGCGACGACCACACCCCTTCTCCCTTTTCGATTGCTTTTCAACTGCAATGGCACAGCTGGCAAACCCCCCATCGATTCCACTCCATCCCACGCCTCCTCGTCCCGTTGCTGTCATCGATATCGGGGCAACCAGCGTTCGCATGGCGATTGCTGAAATCCATGCCGATGGCGAAGTCCGTACGCTCGATACGCTGGTCCAGCCCGTTGATCTGGGCCGAGAGGCGTTTGACGTCCGCCGATTTTCGCGAGCCACGATCGAAAAGGTCGCCGGAATCCTGAAAAAATACCAGCGAGTGCTGCAAGAATATGGCATTGCGGGACCTCATGATTTGCGGGTCGTGGCCACCACCGCAGTCCGTGAAGCGCTGAACCGACTCGCGTTTACCGACCGTGTCTACATCGTCACGGGGATGAATGTCGAACCGATTGACGAAGCGGAAGTGAACCGCATCACCTACATGGGGATCATGCCCCAATTGCGCACCCATCCCGAATTGGCGGATGGTCGTTCGGTGGTGGTCGAAGTCGGTGGTGGTAACACCGAATTATTGGTTATCCGCAGCGGCAATGTGTTGCACAGCCAATCGTATCGCTTGGGATCGCTGCGGTTGTTGCAATTGTTAGATCAAGCCAACGTGTCGGTCGCGCGACGTCGAATTTTGTTAGAAAGTCATATTCGACGGATCTTGGATATGATCGTCGAAGAGGTGCACTCCGATGCGATGATTCACCTCGTTGCCTTTGGAGGCGACATGCGTTTCGCCGCTCATCAACTACTTGATGATTGGGATGGCACTTCGCTCGCCCAGCTGTCGACCGATCGCTTGATCGAATTTACCAACGAAGTGCTGAAGCTTGACGAAGACGCCATTGTCAAACGATTTGGAGCAAGCTTTATCGAGGCCGAGACGCTCGGTCCGGCGCTGCTTGCCTATTCCATGTTGGCCCAAGCGTTCAATCAGACCCATGTTTACGTGTGCGATACCAATTTGCGTGACGGTTTGTTGCGTGACATGGCGATCGGGGGTGAGTGGACAGCCGAATTTCGCAATCAAATTGTTCGCTCGGCAATCACGCTCGGACGACGGTTCGATTTCGACGAAACGCATGCCCGTAACGTTGCCGAATTGTCGCGGAAATTGTTCGAACAATTGGTTGCCGATCACCAATTGGATCAGCGACACGAGGTGATTTTGCACGTCGCGGCGCTGCTGCACGAAATTGGGTTGATGATCAACGTCCGCAGCAACCATAAGCACGCATTGTACGTGATTCGCAACAGCGGTTTGTTTGGGTTGTCCAAGAGCGAGCTGTTGCAAGTGGGGTTGGTGGCTCGCTATTATCGCCGCGCTTCACCCCAACCGTCTCACGAAGGGTACGGATCGCTGGAGCGAGAAGACCGCGTCGTGGTCGCAAAGTTGGCGGCAATCCTGAGGCTTGCGATCGCGCTGGACGACACCCGCAGCGGGCGTATTCGCGAAATCGAATGCACTCGCGAAGGACGGCAATGGGTGATCAATGTTCCGGGCGTGGACGATGTGTCGCTCGAACAAATTGCGATGCGTCAAAACTCGGGACTGTTCCGCGATGTGTTCGGGATGCAAGTCTTGTTGCGGAGCGGACGATAGCGGCACGCCGCGAGCTTCCACTGTGGCGAGCTTTGGTAGCGGTGCGGCGCGAGCCGTCCGGTTGCAGCGAGTGAAACGTTTTAATACGGCCCCCCACCGCCAAGCAAAACATAAAAACGGGCGTTCGATTGATTATAGTGGTCGTCGACACCGCTCCCGAACTTCAGAGGCATGTAAATGAGTTTTTCTAATGACGTTGCGGCTTTCAGCAAATTCATCGGTATCTTCGGGAGTCTGGTTTTGGCATTTCTGATTCGCAGTGAACAAACGGCTGCCGACGATCTGTATACGATTTTGCGAGAGCGTTTGGTCGAAGACCGGATCGCGTCAGCGGGCGTCAAAGACTCTCGTGTGCTCGACGCGATTCGCAATACCGAGCGACACGAGTTTGTGCCCAAGAGTCAACGTGAACGGGCTTATTTGGATATGGCGCTGCCGATTGGTGGTTCGCAAACGATCAGCAGTCCCTTCACGGTGGCTTCGATGACCGAGGCGATCGAGCCCGAGCCGACCGACAAAGTGCTCGAAATTGGTACCGGCAGCGGTTACCAGGCGGCTGTGCTTAGCCCCTTGGTCGAGCACGTCTATTCGATCGAGATCGTCGATGAACTTGGACGCAAGGCTGCCGAGACGCTCTCACGTTTGGGGTATGAAAATGTGTCCACGCGAATTGGAGACGGTTTTCTTGGTTGGCCCGATGCCGCGCCGTTCGACAAGATTATCGTCACTTGCAGTCCCGAATCGGTGCCGCTGCCGTTGATCGAACAACTTCGCGAAGGGGGGCTGATGATCATTCCCGTCGGCCAACGCTATCAGCAGACGTTGTATCGGATGCAGAAGGTGGATGGGAAATTGGTCCGCCAAGCACTGCACCCCACCCTGTTTGTGCCGATGACGGGCGAAGCCGAAGAGGGGCGTCAGCAATTGCCGGATCCCGCGAACCCCGTGGTGATCAATGGAAATTTCGAGACGCTGCCGACCGCTGAGCAGAGTTCGACCGAAGACTTTGTTCCCGGGTGGTACTACGGACGCCAAGTCAGGCAGGTCACTCCGTCTGCGGAATCCGAGAGCGAGGGTTCGCAGTCGTCCTCGGGATCCGCCCGCGTGACCGCGCCCGAAGGAGCGACGTTTGTGCGATTTGAGAACGAGACAGCCGGATTGAGCTCGCATTTACTGCAGGGCATCGCGATCGATGGCCGCGAAGTGTCCATGATCCGGTTGAGCGGACGGGTGCAGATTGAAAACGTCAAAATTGGCCCCAATCCTGATTCGGTTCCGATGATCGCGATCAGTCTGTATGACGAACAGCGGCGTGATTTAGGCGCGTTTTGGCTTGGTCCGTTTCGGGGCACTCGGTCGTGGCGTGATGTCAGCCGTTTGGTGCGAATCCCTCATCAAACTCGCGAGGCGATTTTGCGGATTGGGTTGTTCGGAGCCACTGGCAAGGCGGAATTTGACGCCGTTGCGATCGAAAAAGTGGACTGAATTTTCGCCTGCCGTGCTTTTTTCTGCCGCTGGCGAACTGCGGCGTTTTGTCTCTGTAACCGCCTCTGGCAACTCGATCCGCCGAAAGTTTGGCAGCGGAAAATATCTCAATTTTGCCAAGGAAACGACGGTTTCTCTCGGCTCGCTCTTGTTTTCGGAGTGCCGAAATCCGGTGCGAGCATTGTTAACCTTGCTGGGTTCGGGTGGTTCGATTGCCGCCCTAGTCGGTTTCTAATCGGTAAATTTTGCCCAGGCTGCTTGTTTAACGTATTTCAACGGTTATTCTACCGCTGATACCAATTGTATCGGATATCGCTACAAGGCTTTCAGAACGTGTTCAAATATCGACGGAGGGGATTGAATTGGCTATCAGGCATTTCCAGGTTTTGACCATCACCGCATCGGTGGTCCTATTCTCTAGCTTGCCGAATTCGGTGCAGGCGGGAGGTTCATGGGGAGGCAGCTACGGATCGTCCGGTGGCTATTCTTCCTCAGGGGGTTCCTCTGGCGGAGGACTGTTGAGCAGCTACCGAGCGCGCCGCTATTCGGCTGGCTCAAGTGGCGGATCCAGCGGTGGTTCGTCCGGCGGGTCAAGCGGCGGATACTACAGCGCCTCGAGCGGTGGTTCGAGCGGTGGATCCTCCGGCGGTTCGAGTGGCGGTTCCTCGGGAGGCTCTTCCGGGGGTTACTCGGTATCCTATGCCTCGAGTGGCAGTTCGGGCGGCAGCTCCGGTGGTCGCGTTGGACCGATCCGTCGACTGTTCGCAAAGATGCATAGCAAGGGAAACGCGGGCGGCAGCAGCGGTGGATCGAGCAGCCATGGCAGCTCGGGCGGAAGTTCCGGCGGCAGCTCGGGCGGACGTCACGTGCACTATGCGAGCTATTCGTTGAGCTCCGGTGGATCCTCTGGCGGTTCGTCCGGCGGTGTGGTCTACGGTCACTACTCGAGCCCCATTTCCTCGGGTGTTGACGCTGGTTACGAGTCTCCGGTCATCGAATCGGGCTACGAGACGTACTCCGCACCGATCGAAGGCACGATCATCGACAGCAGCTATGACTCGGGTGTTAGTGCTCCAGTGCAAGGTGCAGATGACCAATCGGCTTCGACCGCAACCGAAACGATCAACGACTCGACTCGTTACGAATCGGCTAAGCCAAGCATCGAGCAAGATTCAGCCCTGTTGACTGTGGCTGTGCCAAGTGATGCGACGGTCACCGTCAACGGTCATGCCACCACCAGCGAAGGCAATGTTCGTCAATTCTTGTCTCGTGGGTTGAAGGATGGTTACGTTTACACTTATGTCGTAAACGTCGACTACACCGTCAATGGCGAGACGCAATCGGAATCCAAGGAAGTCAAGCTTCGTCCCGGCGACGTCGAGCAAATCGTCTTCGATTTGAATGAAGCTAACGACACTTCGAACAGCGAAGAAAAAGTGGCTCCGAAGACCGACGAATTGGTGACGGTTGTGAAGTTGCATGTGCCTGAAGACGCGAAGGTCACGCTGGCGGGCAACGAGACTGCGGGACAAGGTTCGATTCGTACCTTCCGCACGAACCAATTGAAGGTTGGCGAACAGTGGAGCGGGTACACCGTGCACGTTACCGCGATCATCAATGGTCAATCCGTTAGCAAAGAACGAACCGTCGACGTGATTGCCGGTGGTACCACCGAGCTCGTGTTCGATTTCAATGATTCGTCGATCGCTCAGCGATAATTTTGCGGGTTGCAATTCGTCGTAAAGACGGAAAGCGAAGCATCATTTAGCCGCGTTCTCCCCGTCGAGAACGCGGCTTTTTGTTTGGCTGTTCACTATTGGGACAGTGAACGCATCTGTACTTCCACGCGTCCCGGACTAACTTAGAACGGTCTACCACTTTTATTTTTTGGGAGCTCCCTTAGCGAAATGACGTCCGAAGAAACTCCTAAGGTCTCAGCACGTATTCGATGGTTCGTTTCGATCCTCATCTGCGTTCATCTGATAGCACTCGTCTTGCCCCCTCTCGCTTTTCAAACTCGCGGTGCATTGGGCGATTCGCCCTCGGTTCAAACGCTGATGACGCTGGTTCGCGACTACACTCAATTTCTGTATATCGATCGTGGCTATGCCTTCTTCGCTCCCGATCCGGGACCGAGCCACTTGATTCAAGCTGCGATTACGGATGCATCGGGAGAGACCGACGAGAAGATGATTCCGAGTCTGGAGGATCAATGGCCGCGGCTGCTTTATCACCGTCATTTCATGTTGGCTGAATATTTAAGCGAGATCTATCAGCCGCCCAATCCCCCCGAAGAGATCGCAAAACTCGATCCGGTAGGAGCGCAGCTCTGGGAACAATCACGCGCCCGCTACGAGTACGTTCGCCAATCGATCGTCGATCATCTGCAATACAAAAACAACGGTCGGCGTGTTGTGATCCGTCGCATCGAACATGCCTTACCCGGTTTCATCGAACTCGCCAATGATCCCATCCCGCTGAATGATCCGCGGTTGTACCGCGTGTTGCGAGACCAAGCTTTTGATCCACAGCAAACCAGCGAAACATCAAGCAACCTTCCCGAGGCAATTCCGGCGCCGAAAAATATTGAGCCTGATGCCGAGCCGAGTGCGCCCCGCGTGAACGAGGACGAAACACCACCGCCGGATCGATCGCCGGAGCCGCAGACAGGACCAGAGACGGGGCCAGCGTCACCGCCGGTCTCACAGTCAGAGACAGCAGCGGAGGTCCAGGAATGAACGGACAAACGGTGATCGAACTTTTCAAGTCATGGGTGTTGCAGTTGGTTGCCGCGTGGGACCGTTTCTGGTTCACGCCGCGGTATCCGCAGGTGTTGGCCATGTTGCGAATCGTAACCGGCGGCATGCTGTTTTATTCGCATCTCGTGTTGGCAACGCAGCTTGGTGATTTCCTTGGCGATCATGCATGGATCAACAACGCCACGATCGCGCAGTTGCATGATGGTGCGTTTGGTTCGTCGGATATGGGGCGTAGCTATCTGTGGCATCTGAGTAACCCGCTGCTGTTGTGGTTGCATCACGGTGCGACGCTGCTGATCACGGCGGCGTTTGCGGTCGGATTTATGACCCGCGTGACAGCCCCGGCGGCTTGGTTTTTGCAAATCATGTACATCCACCGTTTGACAGGAACCCTGTTTGGGCTCGATCAAATCGTGACATACGTGGCAATGTATTTGATGTTGACGCCGAGTGGCAGCTGTTTCAGCGTCGACGCATGGCTACGCGAACGTTTTTCAGAACGTCGCGGATCGAATCGGAAATTAGCGTGGCTGTTGCCCGAGAATCGGCCCAGTGTGGCGTCCAATGTGGGAACGCGGTTGCTGCAATTGCACCTCTGTGTGATCTATCTGTTTGGCGGATTGGCCAAGGCGCGTGGCGAGCTGTGGTGGGACGGGACCGCAATCTGGTTCGCGGTCGCCAACTACGAATACCAATCGATGAACATGACCTGGATCGGCAGCTATCCACGCGTTTTCTCGGCACTGACGCATTTGACCCTGTTTTGGGAAGTGTTTTATTGTGCGTTGGTGTGGCCCCGTCTCAGTCGTCCCGTCGTCATCGCAATCGCTATTTTGGTGCATGGTGGGATTGCGACGTCACTGGGAATGGCCACGTTTGGTTTCATGATGATCGCCGCGAACTGCATTTTTATCGAGCCAAAATGGTTGCTGTTGCGATCCGCTTCTGAACCCGCCACCCCATCCGTGGCGAGTGTCGCTGAGGATGGCTGCCGCAACGAAAGCGTTGCCGATGATGGCGATCTGCGGCAGCGTGAGGAAAAGCTTGCCGCGGATAAAGAGAAGTTGAAGCAGCGAGTGGAGACGCTTAAGAAACGCGAACGCAAAGTCCGCCGAGCCGCGAAGAAACTTCGCGAGCAAGGGGCGGGCGATCAGCAGGATCTGTCCGAGTTGGATGAACCACTCGAGCTGGATTGACAAGTTGCTTGATTGATACGCTGGCTTGATCAATAAGCTGGCTGGATCAATAAGCTTCGGGTTGGCTCCAGGCAACTCGCAGCGTCTTGAATAGAATCTTGAGATCCAACCATAGCGACCAATTGCGGATGTAGCGGTGGTCCCAATCGATCCGCCGCTCCATCTTGTCGATCGTATCGGTCTCGCCGCGACATCCGTTGACTTGTGCCAATCCGGTGATGCCCGGTTTCACTTTGTGGCGAAGCATGTAGCCGCGAATTCGGCAGCGGTATTGTTCGTTGTGAGCCAAGGCATGAGGTCGCGGCCCCACCAACGACATCGTGCCAACGATCACGTTGAATAGCTGCGGTAATTCGTCCAGGCTGGTGCGGCGAAGAACGTTTCCGAGCCGAGTCACGCGTGGGTCCCCTTTCGTCGCTTGTTTCACGACCGCGCCATTGTCGCACGTTCGCATTGAGCGGAACTTCCAAACCAAGATCTCTCGACCATCCAATCCGTAACGACGTTGCCGGAAAAAGACCGGGCCTGGTGAGGTGACCTTCACTGCGATAGCGATGGCCAACATCGGTATCGCTGCCACGATCAAGGCGGCGGTAGCGATCGCGACATCGGTCAATCGTTTTACCACCCCATCGACACCGAATAATGGATTCTCAAACACGCTGACCGCTGGAATGCCTCCCATGCTGGTCCAACGTGAGTGCAGAAGTTCAAAAACAAAAAAGTCGGGGACGATATAGACCGACGCTGTCGAATCGCTGAGTTGTTCAAGCAGATAGCGGATGCGATCCTCTGCTCGCATCGGCAGCGTAATAAAGATCGTGTCGATTTCGCCCTCACGCGCCTTTTGGATCATTTCCGTCAGGTCGCCTTCGAGCGAATATTTGGCCGGCGACGGAGCTTCCTCGGATCGCAATTCGTTCCGATCGTCAAAAAAACCCACCATTTGGAAGCCGAGCGAGGGATCGTGTTCGACATTGTCCGCCATTTGGATGCCCAATTCGTTGAGCCCCGCGACGGCAATCCGGCGGGTGCCGATGCCTCGCTGCAATAATCCTTGTTGAATAATGCGTAAACACATTCGCCCTAAACCGATCATCGTCGGCGCCAGGATAATCCAGCAAAGCATTACCGAACGAGCGAATTCTTGTCCGTAACGTGTGGCAAACGCTAACAGAGCGAGCACCAAAACGGTCATGCTCCACGCACCCACGATGCTGGACATTTCCATGTTGGCCGAACCTGCATGCGATTTGCGGTACAGTCCTGTTAAATGCCCCGTCAGCAAGAATACGATGACGGCGATCAGCCCCATCGCCAGGGTCGTGTCGTCGACCCAACCGCGGGCGATCCATTTGACGGTCGCTAACGAGGCGATCACGCCAGCGGCATCAAGGCACGGTTGAAAAAAATCCCACCAATGGCGGTGAGGAAGAATAGGTAACCGCATGAATCAAGTCCGGTCGATTGGGCGTATCGAATTTTGTACAAGCGCGGCAGGACTCTCGACAAAAAACGAGAGAGCTCCCACCTTATCGCGACTGTACAAAACCCTAGCTCAACGTTTCGTCGAACCAGTCAAAACCGAGGTCCAACCATGTTGCTTGATGCGTCAAAGCGCCACTGCTAATTCGCTCTACACCGGTTCTAGCGATATCGGCGATCGTATCGATCGTGACGTTCCCGGATGCCTCGAGTTCGACCGCAGAATTTTGCTGGTCGCGGATCTCGACGGCTTCACGCAATGCGTCGAGCGAGAAATTGTCGAGCAAGATGATGTCGGGGTTCGTTGAGATCACGTCGCGAAATTGCTCGAGCGAATCGACTTCGACCTCAACCATCGTTGGCGCCACCAGATGTTCCACGTTGGCGCCCCGCCACTGGATCGCTTTCTTCGCTGCGGTACTGGCGGCAATCGGTCCGGACGAGTCACCCGCCAGCGCCAAATGGTTGTCTTTGATCAGGAACCCGTCATGCAAACCGCTGCGGTGGTTGTGCCCTCCGCCACAGCCGACGGCGTACTTTTCCAACAACCGCCAACCCGGCGTCGTTTTGCGAGTGTCGTACAAACGTGATTTTGTCGATGCAATCACTTCCGCGTAACGCTGGGTCTGCGTCGCCACGCCACACATCCGGCTGAGAATGTTCAAAATCGTTCGTTCGCAAGTCAACAAATCACGAGCGTTGCCGGTCAATCGTGCGATCGCTTGGCCAGCAACCAGGGCCGAGCCGTCCTCTTGTAAACACGTGACTTCCAACGACGCATCGAATTCGTCGACGATCCATTGCAGTGTGGCCAAACCTGCACAGACGCCTTCGCCGCGTGGCACAATCTCGCACCCGCCTTGACGATCCGCGTCGATCAAACAGACGGTGGTCCAGTCCATTGCATCACGCAGGTCTTCGGCGATCGAAAGTCGAACCAGCATCCGCAGATCGTTTTCAAGTAAAGCGTCGGCTTCGACGCGGGGATAATCAGTCATCTATGTACGTCCAGGGTTCGATTCGGCTAATGGTGGGGGGGCTAGCGGAATGTGCCATCTGCTTTCGCACTAACCGAGTGGTATTTATAGCGGAGTGACGCGAGCCGCCCGGTCTAATTCGAACGCTTTACTCGCCGCAACCGGACGGCTCGCGCCGTGCCGCTACTAAAGTAGATGACATTGGGCTCGCGGACTGTGGCAACCGATGTTGTCGATCTATCGTGCGATCGCACCACAGCTAACTCGCTAGCATTGTAGCGTTTTTGTGAAAAAGTGGAGCCGCCGTCACCATGATGCGTTGTTTTCACCCGAGCCGATGACGGATAATGAGCGAACCGTCACTCGATGAGAATCGCGGATCGATGAACCCATCCACCCCCACCCCCACGCGACATTCGCCTCTGCTGCAGCCTTCGGTGCAGTGGACGCTAGCGGTGGTTTTGACGCTTTGTTTTGTGACGTTAGGCGGACGGATTGCCAGCCGGAGTGGGACGCCGCAGTCAGAGCCGATTCGCGACGCCGACGCCAAATTGCTCTGCCTCGATTTGAATGCGGCGGCGGAACATGAATTGTCGCTGCTGCCGACGGTAGGCCCGGTGCTTGCCAACCGCATTGTGCAGGACCGTCAGCAGCGGGGACGGTTTCAGTCGCTCGACGATCTTCGCCGCGTGCCTGGGATCGGCCCTAAAACGATTGCCGAGATCGCTGACTACTGCTGTGTCGAGGTGGCTTTCCCGCAACACGCAATCGCTCCCCCGCAAGACGCGATCGCGACCAACCAACCTTAGACCAAGCTTGGACGACGCGTTTTTGGGCAATTCGCTTTGCTGCCTTGATTACGGCATCAGCTTGATCGCCATAAACTTGGTTTTTTTGGGGGGCGTTCGGGGCACCATCGTCGCTTGGGTCGTTCTTCGTTACAGTGAAGCGGTCAACGCATGTCATCATGACCGCCTATGGAACCCTCCATGACGTCCAATTCGAAAAAACTTCCCCGCGCCGATTTCCATCTCAATCAGCCGTTCCCGCCTGCCGGCGACCAACCGCAGGCGATTGCGGAACTGACTCGCGGCTTTTTGGCCGGGCGATCCGCCCAAACCTTGCTGGGGGCAACCGGTACCGGCAAGACGTTTACGATGGCAAACGTGATTGCCAACTTGGGCCGCCCTGCCCTGATTCTCAGCCACAATAAAACACTTGCGGCTCAGCTGTACGGCGAATTTCGTGAGTTCTTTCCCGAAAATGCCGTTCACTATTTCGTCAGCTATTACGACTACTATCAACCCGAAGCCTACATCCCGCAGCGCGACGTCTATATCGAAAAAGATTCGTCGATCAACGAAGAGATCGATCGGCTGCGGCTGGCCACCACCAGCTCGCTGGTCAGCCGCCGCGATGTCGTGATCGTGGCGTCGGTCAGCAGTATTTATGGTTTGGGGTCGCCCGAGGATTACAAAGAGTTGATCGTTTCACTGCATAAAGGTGAGAAGACACGGCGCGATCACTTGTTGCTGAAGTTTGTCGACGTGCTTTATGAGCGCAACGATGTGGCGTTTGAACGAGGCAAGTTTCGCGTCCGCGGCGATAGCATCGAGCTGTGGCCAAGCTACGAAGAGTTCGCTTACCGGATCGAAATGTGGGGCGACGAGATCGAACAAATCTCGCTGATCAATCCCGTCTCGGGCGAAACGATCAAAACGGTCGATAGTCTCTATATCTATCCCGCCAAACACTTCGTGATGCCCGAGAATCGTATTCAAAGTGCGATTCGATCGATCCGAGAAGAATTGGCGCAACAAGTTGAACTGTTTCAAGAGCGAGGCAAGCTGCTCGAGGCGCAGCGGATCTCGGCTCGCACGCGATTTGATCTGGAAATGCTCAGCGAGGTCGGGCATTGTCCGGGGATTGAAAACTACAGTCGTCCGTTGTCTGGCAAACCGCCTGGCTCGACTCCTGATACCTTGTACGACTTCTTCCCTGACGACTTTATCACCTTTGTCGACGAATCGCATGTCACGGTCTCGCAAGTGCGAGCGATGTACGCGGGGGACCGCAGCCGTAAAACAACCTTGGTCGAGCACGGATTCCGCTTGCCAAGCGCGCTGGATAACCGGCCGCTCAAATTCGAAGAGTGGGAAGAGCGAACGGGACAAATTTGTTTCGTCAGCGCGACGCCGGCTGAGTACGAATTGAATCGCACCGGTGGCGAAGTGGTCGAACAGATCATCCGTCCGACCGGGTTGCTCGATCCCGTGGTCGAGGTGATCCCGGCGCGAGGTCAAGTGAACCACTTGTTAGAAGAGATTCGCATTCGCGCAGAAAAGAATGAACGTGTGCTTGTGACCGCGCTGACGAAGCGGTTGGCGGAAGACCTTTCGACGTTCTTTCAAGAACAAAACGTGCGCTGTCGTTGGTTGCACAGTGAACTCAATGCGTTTGAACGCGTCGATTTACTGCAAGAATTGCGGACTGGACGCTTCGATTGTTTGGTCGGTGTCAACTTGTTGCGTGAGGGACTCGATTTGCCCGAAGTCTCCCTAGTGGCCATTCTGGATGCGGATAAAGAGGGCTTTTTGCGTAGTGAAACCAGTTTGATTCAAACGATCGGCCGGGCCGCTCGGAATGCGAACTCGAAGGTCATTCTGTACGCCGACAAAGTGACCGCATCGATGCAGATGGCGATCGAAGAGACAAGTCGTCGGCGTCAGATTCAAGAGGATTACAACACCAAACATGGGATCGTTCCGCAGACGATTTTGAAGTCGATTCGTACGGGAATTGATTCCGAGGCGGCCAAACGCAAAAAAGAAACGGCGCTGGCAAAAAGCGAAGCCGAAACTGTTTACATCACGTTGGAATACGTCGAAGCACTCGAGCGAGAGATGTTGTCGGCTGCCGAGGATCTCGAGTTCGAGCGGGCCGCATCGCTACGCGACCGCGTTCTGCAACTAAAAGAGAACATCGGCAAACCCATCTCGGAAGTCGAGTTCACAAACAAGAGCGAAGCGACCGGAATCCAAAAGAAACGTCGCAAAGGGGTCAAGGGAGCCGGCCGCAAAAACGTCCCCCGTCCCAACCGCGGCTAAGTGAGTCTTAACCAAGCAGTTTAACGCAATCAGGCTGACCCTGGATGGCTAAAACTTTGCCGTTGCATGGTATTCAGTTTACGCAGCGTGCTGTTTTGATTCTTCGTCGCGATAGCGACCGCAGGCGGTAGCCCCAGGATGTGAGTCCGGGGCTTCGACCGACGGTATTTTCCCGGTCAGTGTATAGACTATCATCCTAAATCGGTCGCTTTCACGTGGGCGACTCATTAAAATCAATCGGCCGCTAGTTGCATCATGGTCCGTCGATCCCACGACGTTTGCCCACCTGCGTCGAGCTGGCCCGCAGTTACGCAATCGCATCTTGGCGATTTTACTTTCCAGTGAATCGGGCGTGCTGTTGTTTTGTTAGCTGAATATTTCCGTGAGACTTCGTGAGGCATGCAGTGAAATTTGTATTGAGTCGTGTATTGTTCTTCGTCTGTTTGGTGCCCTGTGCGACGATGGCGTTTGGCGGAGACCCCGATGATTTGCCGACGATTGATCTTTCCGGGGAAACCGAACGTCAACTCGTGATCGCCGAGGGAACGCCGCAGACTTACCAGGGGCATCCCACGACACTAAAGCTGCCCGGCAGCGACACGCTCTTTTGTGTGTGGTGCATTAACCATGGCGGCGCAGCCGGACCGATGGCGCGAAGCGACGATGGAGGACGGAGTTGGGTGCGTCTTGATGCCTCGTTACCCCCTGGGTTTTCGACGCATCAGAATTGTCCCAGCATTTATCGAATGGTGGACCCTCAGGGAGTTGCGCGTTTGTGGGTGTTTTCAGCCGCGCTCGGAAAACGCGGAGGCCCCGGGATGCCAAGCATCATGAGTGAAGACGAAGGCAAAACGTGGAAAGAAATGCCGCCGCTCGGCTTTCCCTGTGTGATGACCTTCAGCAGCATCATTCGTCTACAGGACGGACGCTACCTCGGGCTCTATCACAAAGGACCCGATGGGCAAGATCGAACGCCGCTCAGTGTGTTACAGTCGATCACCGCGGATGGAGGTCTGACTTGGTCGGAACCCAAAGTGGTCGCCGCGGTCGATGGCAAAAACCCGTGCGAACCGTTCGTGCTGCGATCGCCCGATGGAAAGGAATTGTGTTGTTTGATGCGAGAAAATACACACACCGGTCATAGTTTGATGATGTTCTCGCGTGATGAAGGAGCAACCTGGAGCGAGCCCGTCGATACCGCGTGGGGGTTGACCGGCGATCGTCACATGGGTGTTCAAGCCCCCGATGGACGCTGGGTTATCGCTTTTCGCGATCTCGCGCCGCAAAGCAAGACCAAAGGGCACTTTGTAGCTTGGGTGGGCACCTATGAAGACATACAAAAAGGGCGTCCTGGCCAGTACCGGATCAAACTACTACATAGTCATGCAAAAAATGTTTTTGACTGCGGTTATCCCGGACTCGAGTGTTTGAGCGATGGAACCCTCCACGCAACGACCTACATCAAGTATCGTCCGGGCCCTGAAAAACACTCGGTTGTCAGCACTCGTTTTCAGTTGTCGGAAATCGACAAACGCGCCAAGTCTCAATAGCGCCATCGAGAATTCGCAGCGGAAGCCGTCAAGACTTTCGTCGGGTTTTTCACCCGATCGGGAACACGCACGCGAGTTCCGCAATTTTGAACCCAAACATTGAAGATGGACAAACCGCTAATTTGCATATTGCAAACGTGGGTCATCTAAGCCGAGACGCTTCATTTTTTTGTAGAGCGTCGTGCGGTTGATGTCCAACGCGTCCGCTGTGGCGGCGCGATTCCAGTGATGCGAACGTAGCGATTGCAGGATGATTTCTCGCTCGGGGGCTTCTAAGGCTTCACGCAATGTTTTGCCGTCGACTTGCCCGATCGCGTGGTTGACGCGGTTGGTCGGACTTGTCGTAGAACTGGAAAAAGCGACGTCGGATGTTCGCCCTGTCACTTCCGGTGGCAGATCCTCGACCGTCAATACTGAACCGCGGCCAAGCAAGACAGCGCGCTCGACAATGTTCTCGAGTTGACGTACGTTCCCCGGCCAACTGTAGTTTTGTAGAGCCGCGATGGCTTCGCGATCAAATCCTTCGATCTCGCGACCGCACGATTCGGCGGCCTCGGTGAGAAAATGGTCCACCAACAATGTGACGTCGCCGGGACGTTCTCGCAGCGGTGGCAATACAATGTTCACGACGTTGATTCGGTAGTACAAATCTTGCCGGAACGCACCGCTTGTGACCGCACCGGTCAGGTCTTCGTTGGTGGCCAAGATCACACGCGTGTCGACCGAATGCGTTTCGTTGCCTCCGAGAGGCTCGAATTTGAATTCTTGTAGCACGCGTAACAGCTTGACTTGCATCGCCGGAGTTGCCGTCGCGATTTCGTCTAAGAACAGCGTTCCGCCGTCTGCCATGTCGAACTTGCCGGGCTTGTCATGGTTGGCTCCCGTGAACGCACCTGAAACGTGACCAAACAATTCACTTTCGAGCAGTGTGTCCGGTAATGCCCCACAAGCAACCTCGACAAAGGGGCCGTTTCGCCGCGAGCTACGAGCGTGAATGGCTCGGGCGATCATACTTTTCCCTGTGCCGTTTTCGCCCGTGATTAAGATCGAAGCTCGCGCGTCCGCCACGCTGTCGATGACATCAAATACCTTTAGCATGCGATAATCGTGACTGAGGATGTTCTCCATCCCGCTGCGGCGATCTAACTGCAAACGCAGTGTCTCGTTTTCTTGGGCAATCTTTCGCTGCTCGACCGCGCGTTCGATCGCCAATGTTAATTCGTCGTCGATCAACGGTTTAGTCAATAGATCAAATGCACCCGCACGGACCGCTTGAACCGCCGTGTCCGGAGTCGCGTAGCCGGTGATAACCAGCACGGAGGTGTCTGGATATTGTTTTTTGGTGTAACCAATCAAATCGAATCCGTCGTCTGCTCCGAGACGAAGATCGGTGATCACCAGATCAAATTTTTGTTTTTTCAGCGCCGCCTTGGCCGCCGTCAAGGTTCCCGCTGTCTCGACATGGTTGGACATCTCACGCAACCACTGAGCCATGGAATCGGCGAGATGTTGGTCGTCGTCGACTAACAGGATCGATGCAGATGCGCTCATGATGATTTGTAGATCGAAGGGCGTGAGACGGGATTGGCTATGGGAACGGCCGCCACACCGGTCAAGGTATGCCAGCGGTGGTGTCGTACAAAATCAGCAGTTTCCGGTGATGCGGAACAACACAGGTATCTAGGTCACCATTAAGATCCGGTCAAATAAGTGCGAATACGCGCATTCAGGGGCTTACGGCAATCCGAAACCCCACCTTTGGCGTGGTTTTTTGCTCCGTTCTGACTGTAAGTGCTTTTTTATCAATGCTTTAGCGAATAAAGTGGGCTAGTGTTGAGTACACAAACAGTGAACAATCGTCGACATCACAAGTTCTACAGCACGTTCACAATCATCGTTTTTTTGGAAGCAAGCATGTCCCCCCAACTACTGGTTGTCGACGATCACGAAGCCGCACGTTTTGGCTTAAAATGCATGTTTAATGGGACTTCCATGCAGGTCGCGATGTCGACAGGTACCTCGGAAGAGGCGTTGAAATTCATGGCTCAGCAGCCCTTCGCCGCTGTGATTATGGATATCCGAATGCCGGAAATGAACGGCCTCGAATTACTAGAGAAAATTCGGCAATCCGAATTCGATGTGCCGGTTGTAGTGCTTAGCAGCTACGATAATCCGACCTACATTGCTCGTGCCGCCGCTCTGGGGGCTAACGATTACGTCCTCAAGAATACCGAGCGACAAGGTTTGATCGATGCCGTCTCACGCGCGATCAACTCTCAAGGAGCTGTTCCCGAAGGGCGGTTTCATCAAATTCGTGAGAAGATGCTCAATGAAGTCGACCTCACCAAATTTAAGTGTGATTGGCCTTTGACAAGCCGCGAATCTCAGGTGTTGCTGCACATCGCGTTAGGACTCAGCAACAAAGAGATCGCTAAGTCGCTGATGATCAGTGTCGAGACGGTGAAAGAGCACGTTCAAAACATTCTGCGAAAACTTGGCGCCAACGATCGAACCGATGCCGCGGTCAAAGCCGTGCGAGTGGGCTTTATCGACTAGTGACGGGGCATCCCGCTTGCATGTTGGGTGTTCCTCTGCGAAGTCACAAGTCTTTAGTGACGCACAAGTCTTTAGTGACGCTCGATGCTAAGCCCCGCCGCTTTCCATTCGGGGACGCTGAAACGCAAACGCTGGGACTTGAATTGATGTTCTCGAAGCCAGCGATTTCCCGCGAAGGCGGCCGCGCAAAACGGGCCGCGGCAATAGACCAGCATTGTTGCCGATTTGGGTAAGTTTGCTGCCGCTTCGGCAAGCGTGGCAAATGGAACGTTTCTCGCTTTGGGCAAATGCCCCTGTTCATATTCCGATGCCGGACGCAGATCCAACAAGCTGAAACGTCCGCGATCGAGTTTGGCGTTGAGCTCAAGTTCTGTCAGCGGGGATAGGCCTTCATCGGCATCAAATTCCTCTCGCATGACTTCGCGAATCTCGGGGACCACCACTTCGCCAAGATCACGAAATCGCAGCCATAACTCCGCGACACGCGGGTCTTTGAGCGAGCAGTAAACGCTGCGACCCCGCTTTTCAGTCGCGATCAAGTGGCAGTTTCTTAGCACCTTCACATTGGCGCTCGCCGCCGCAAGCGATTGATTGGTCAATTGCGCCAATTCGTCAATCGGTTTTTCACCCTGAGCCAACAGGCTGATCATTTTCAACCGATGTGGATTCGAGAGTGCCCCCCCCACGTCGGCAAGTTGCTGGTAAATCGCCGCCTGATTCTGTTTGTCGAGCATGATGTTATTCGGGGGGGAAAGCAGGATGTCGTGCGGCCACGCTGCCGTCACCTGGTGCGAGCCGCGATCTCACAACGAAGCCACGCGGAACTAAAAACAGCGTGTGTCGAACACGCGTCAGAAAAAAAACGCGTTTTGGCAACGTCTCCCTTTTTTCGCGTCTCCGCCTGAAATTTCTGCGGTCTTCAGCTTTGCAATCATAGCCTCGTGGGTCGCAGAGTCAATGAAGTTTTTGAGTCTTGGGGTGGCGGATCGAATGGGGATGCGTACATTAAAAGTCAATGAACCTTTTGAGTGTTGTGTCTGGAGCGATTCTCGGACGCCCCTGCTCAAGCAAACGCAATCTAACGGAGCCAATGATGACCACCTTTAATCGTCGCGAAGTTTTGCAGCACGCCGGAGCTTTAGGGCTGGGGACTGCCTTGCTGACGAACCTCGGAACTGTCGCCCGGGCGGGCGAGAACAGCAGCGCCACCGAGCTACCGCCGCATATCGTTCTGGAAACGATCAAAGCAGGAGGCTTGTCGCATTACTCGTATTTTCTCGGTGATAAGAACGCCGGGGTGGCTGTCGTGATCGATCCTCGCCGCGATGTTCAGGTGTACTTGGATCTGGCGGAAAAACATGGGCTGACAATCACCCATGTGATGGAAACGCATGTCCATGCTGACTTTGTTTCCGGTTCCCGAGAACTCGCCGATCGCAGCGGCTCGGCACAGATTGTGGCAAGTATCGAAGGTGATCCGGGATACGGATTTAAAGTCGATCGGCCTATCCGAGATGGGGACGAAGTGACGGTGGGCAGCATCAAGCTTCGTGGTATCCACACACCGGGGCACACGCCTGAGCATATGTCGTATTTGGCGTCGTCCAAAGGCGGCGGTCAAGCATGGGCATTGTTCACGGGCGACTTTCTGTTTATCGGCAGTGTCGGACGTCCTGATTTGATGGGCGTGAAAAATACCGATTCGCTGGCAAAGTCGCTCTACCAATCGGTGCAGAATGCGTTCACTGAATTGCCAGACCAATTGACGATCTATCCCGCTCATGGTCCCGGTTCGCCCTGCGGTGCCGGGATCAAAGCACCCGAAGGGGATCCAACGCTTGGAAAGGAACGTCAAGGTAATCCGTATTGGCGAATGAACAACCAAGAAATATTTATCGAAGCCCTGCTGAGTGCTCAGCCGCCTGTGCCCTATTACTGGCCACGAATGAAGAAAATCAATGCAGCGGGGCCTGAGATCTTGGGGGGCACGCCGCAGGTCCAGCGGCTCAAGCCTGATGCGTTCGACAAAGTGATTCAGTCCAGCGGCATGCAGCTGCTTGATACCCGTTTGATGCAAGCCTTTGCTGGCGGTCACATTCGGGGTGCCATGAACATTGGTTACAACGAAGTGCTCTCGAAGTGGGGCGGTTGGATGTTGGATCCTGATCGCCCGATCGCGATCATCAAGCCCGCGGAAGGAAATTTTGAGGATCCGTTGGATTGGCTTTCGCGTGTCGGGCTGACGAATGTCAAAGTCGCGCTCGATGGCGATATGAAAGCGTGGATCAACTCGGGCCGCAAATTCGATTCGTTCCAAACGATGTCGGTCCATGACGTGAATCAGCGGTTCCCGACCGATCAAATGACCCTGCTTGATGTCCGCCAACCGTCGGAGTGGGATATGGGGCATATGCCCGGAGCCCAGTACATGTTCTTGCCCGAAATCCCCAAGCGAATGCGCGAGTTGGATAAGAACAAACCGGTGGTCGTGTACTGCGGTAACGGTTACCGGGCCAGTGTCGCGGTCAGCGTCCTGCGAGCGAGCGGGTTCGACGCACGGACCGTTCCAGGGTCTTGGGACGCATGGACGGCGGCCGGTTACGAATCGCTGAAACCCAACAAGCCGGGCAAGGCAAGCGATACGACACGAACGGCCTAAGACTCGAATTGTCCCCGTCGCTTACGACTTCGGGATGCCTCTTTCTTCTTCTCTTTTTTGGGAATTTTCCATCATGAATCGTTTCGGCATTTTTGTTGCTGCCGTTGCCGGATGTTTGGCCATGACGATATCGGTCTCGGCCGCCAACAACGTCTCCACACACGGCACTAAGATGAAAACGAAAAAGTTCTCGATTGCTTTTGTCAATGACATTCACGCACAACTGGAACCGCACCCTGAATTGTTTTGGCAAGGTGATGAATCAGAGCGTGTTCACAATGCAGGTGGACTGAGTCGCATCGCCACAGCGTTTAAGCAACTCGAAGCCCAACGGCCTCACGGAATGCTCAAAATCGATGGCGGGGACACCTTCCAAGGCAGCGGCCCCGGCGCGTGGACCCAAGGCGAGGTGATGGTGCGGCCGTTGAATGCACTCGGATTTGACCTCGCCATCCCTGGCAACTGGTCGGTGGCGTACGGAGCGAAGCAGCTGCAAACGCTCAGCGAAAAAGTTAACTATCCGATGATCGCTGCCAATATCTTTGATGCAAAAACGGGCGAGCGGTCCTTCCGACCGTATCTCGTCAAGGAAGTCAATGGAGTAAAGATTGGTGTACTCGGTTTCACCGATCCCGACGTTCCCTCGCGACAGCCGCCGCACATGAGTGAAGGATTGAACTTTCAAGCAGCCAAGGTGTTGCAACCTTTGATCGACGAACTTCGCAACGAAGAAAAAGTCGACGTGGTGGTGCTTGTCACTCACATCGGTTTACACAAAGCTGTTCCGTTGACACGCCAGCTTCGCGGTGTCGACATTTCGCTTTCGGCGGACACGCATGAACGCACTTACGAACCGATCGAAGTGGGCGACGTTTGGGTGGTCGAAGCCGGTGCGTTTGGCTCGCTCGTCGGGGTGATGGATATCACGATGTCCGAGGGCAAAATCGTCGATCGTCAATGGGAATTGATCGAGCTGCGTGAAGACAAATTTGCCGAAGACGAACAAGTCAAAAAAATCGTTGACGAGGTTCTAGCCCCGCACCGCGAGCGAATGAATCGTGAAATCGGTCACACCGATATCTGGCTCGAACGCTACAACGTGATGAGCACGTCGATGGATCGATTGATTGCCGATGCCGTCAAGGAATCGGCGGGAACCGATATCGCACTCAGTAACGGTTTTCGCTTTTCGCCGCCGACTGCTCCAGGCCCCATCACCGAAGCCGATTTGTGGAACTGGTTGCCACTGAATTTGGAAATCAAAGTCGGAAAAGCCTACGGCCAACAGTTGATCGACTATTGGGAAAACGAATTTGAGAACGTTTTTTCCAAGGATCCTTTGCGGATGTACGGCGGTTGGTTGGCGAGACCGTCGACCAATATGAACGTGCAATTCGATTCCACCGCGAAAGCCAACGAGCGACTACGAAGTCTAGAGATCGACGGAGAACCGGTGGACCCTGAAAAGTCCTACAGTCTCGCGGCGGGGGCTCGCAAGGGACAGCCCGAAGACCAGATTCACCGCGTCAAACGTTGTCACGTAACCAAGCAAATCGAACAAACCACGCATGATGCGGTCCGCGATTACTTGGCCAATCAAGGCGACGTCAAGGATACCGGCAAGCCGCCTGTGCGGTGCGTCGTCCGCCCCGAAGTGTTGCGTTCGCAGTACCTGGATTTCATCAAGAGACGGCAACAAGAACACGAAGCCGATCCGCATGAAGCGGAGCTGCTTGATGAAAATGCCCAGCATGATGATCCCCAAACCACAGTCAACTCCTCCTCTGATTCCAGTAAAAAGGAAACCAAAGATGAATAAGTTTTTCTCCACCACGTTTGCCTCTCTTGCGGTACTTGCCCTCAGTGTGACAGCGCCGGCATTTGCGGCGTCACCGACGGACAGCCCTTCGTCTCGCTCGGATTCCGATCCCGCAAATCGGCCCGTCATTGGGCTGCAGTATGAAGGCCCGATCAAGGTTGTCTATCAATGCACCCGAGACGAATGGAAGGAAGGTGTCAGCAAGCCGCTGCTGTATTTGAAGAAGCTTCGCGGGTACTACGAAAAGCAAGGCATCGATCTGGATCAGCTTGATCTACGAGCGGTTTTTCACGGCGACGCGTCCACTCATATTTTGACGGACGAAGCATGGAACCGAGTGAAGAACACAGATACCGGCAACCCCAACACAAAACTGCTTTCCGAATTGAAACGGATGGGGGTTCATGTCGAATTTTGTGATTCACGGCGTCAAAAGGAAGGCTGGGCAAAAGCGGATATCCATCCGGATGTGTTGCTCGCCGCTGCCGCGTTCGCGCGAGTGATCGATTTGCAACACCAAGGTTACGCGTACATTCGATTCTAAACGCTCGTCACGGGCGAAAAATGAAAGGGAATAGGTAGTCTGATGAATTCACGTCAAATCAAAAAACGATCCGGACGCAGTGCAATCGTTGCCGTCGCGATCATGATGTTCATTGTGATGGTTGCAGCGGTGTGGATTCACAGCAGCGGTGCCATTCCCGATGTCATCCCAGACTCGATGGCGACGTTAGCCATCGAGCAGTCCAAACCAGGAGTCAGCCACGCCATGATACCGGCATCGGCGGAAGCGGATCGCAACGCTGAAGCGGCTGTGACATGGTTCCGCGATTATGACGAAGCGATTGCGGAATCTCGGACGCTCAAACGGCCGGTGTTGATCGACTTTGCCGCCTCGTGGTGTGTGCCCTGCCGAATGATGGACAAACACGTGTGGCCCGACCCGGCGGTTCAGCAAGCTTTGCGGAACGACGTGGTCCCGCTTCGTTTGGACATGGACGCTGCGAACACCAAGGTTCTGGTTGAGAAGTTTGGTGTTGAGTTTGTACCGACCATTTTGTTGGTCGATACCGACGGCAACGAGCTGCAGCGTTCTGGTTTTGTGGACGCCAAAGGGCTGCTCGAGCTATTGCCGAAGTAACGTGCCTTCGCTCGACAATGTCGCACGGCTCTCCGAGCCGTTAGCGTGTGCGGAGCGGTGGACCCGTTTGCCACTTTACCCGCGGTTCCTCATCGAGAATCATCCGCTGCACGGCGGTACCCACTTGGAAAGCTGGCCGACGATGTCGCGTTACTTGGCGGCGACGATGTAGCAGATCCAGCTCGGGTCGCTTGACGCGGTTTCGCTTCGCTCCCAATGCGAATCTTCGTCGTTGTCTTCGATTTCCCAGTAGACATGGTTTTCGCTGAAACCTGCTTCGGCGAGCATCTCGCGGACTTCGGGGATCGTCCAAAAACGCCAGTGGTACTCGAACGCTCGTTTTAGTTTGCTGCCGTCTTTGAACTTGAAACTAATATAGAAACTCGCGTCCGCGTTGATAGGGTTAAACGAGGCTTGTTCCCACTCGTAACGAAACCCTTTGCGTCCTTTTTTGATGGTGCGTTTGTCGACGTGTTCTTCGGTGTAGCATTCGCCGCCCCCCATCATGTCCATCACCATCACGCCTTCGCTCTTCAAATTCGCACGAGCGGCTTTGAAGTAGTCGATCACTTCGGCTCGCGTCTTAAAAATCCAGAACGAAAAGTTCTGAGCCGACAGAATATCGACTTGAGGGCGATTGCGTTTGCGAACATCTTGTTCCAGCAACTTCACACGCCTCTGTTGCCCCTCGCTAAGCTTTGCGAGGTTATGTTCGCGGCCCCAATCGAGCGTTTCGCTACACAGATCGACTCCGACGGCGGTCCGCTCGGGATCCGATTGCACCCAGTGGCAGCAGATCGCAAAGGTGCCACAGAAATCTTCGCGTAGCGTGAGCGGTTTCTTGTTGTAGAAGTCGCGATAGGCTTGCTCAAAAAACTCGACTTCATGCTCCGGTGTTTGAACCGATTTTTGGTAGCAGTCGAACTTGTCAGCCAACTCTGCTTGCGATGGCTTCGCGGCTTTTGACTTGGGCTTATCCGACTTCTTGTTCTTGGGTTTTCCCATCGGTGATGCACTTATTTGGAGACGTCGAGCAATTCAGTGCGTCCAGATTAGTTTAGAGCTTCCCGTCGTGAAACGGGAAGCTTCCAAGAATTCATAAACGATTCAGCTTCGGCGGCAATTGCAACGTAAGCTGCTTAGGGCGTGCGGAACAATAAATGGCGGGCGGTAGTGGACGAGACTACGAGTCCTGCAGCTTCACGGAGCCAAAAAGGACTCGTTGCCTCGTCCACTACGGAAACTCGTTGCCTCGTCCACTACGGAAGACGCCGCCAGTTATTCTTCCAACGGTGCTTAGCTGACTTCCATCGAGGTGCCCATCGTGGTGCCGGGTGCTGGCAGCGAACTGGATCCTTCCAAATAGATGTCAATCGCTCGTGCCGCACCACGACCTTCGTTGATCGCCCATACGACCAAGCTTTGGCCACGACGGCAATCGCCTGCGGCAAAGACCCCTTCGATGCTGGTGGTAAACTCACCATGCGTCGCTTGGTAATTGCTGCGTGGATCGCATTCGATGCCGAGCGATTTGGCGATATATTGCTCTGGCCCCAAGAAGCCCATCGCCAGCAAGATCAACTGGGCGGGCCATTCTTTTTCGCTGCCTTCGACTTCGGCCATCTTCCAACCGCCGTCGTCGCCCTTGGTCCATTGGACTTGCACGGTTTTAATTCCACGCAAATTGCCGGCTTCGTCCTTGAGGAATTCCTTGCTGAGGATTTGGTACTCGCGAGGATCGCGGCCGAACTTTGCCGTCGCTTCTTCGTGACCGTAATCGACACGGAAAATACGCGGCCATTCGGGCCATGGGTTGTCCGATGCACGATCTTCGGGCGGCTGCGGCAATAATTCAAAATTCACCAGGCTGCGGCAACCATGACGGATGCTCGTTCCGATACAGTCGGTACCGGTGTCACCACCGCCGATCACGATCACGTCTTTGCCTTCGGCGCTGATGAACGCATCGCCAAGGGCGTCGCCGTGTACGCTTTGTTGTGTGTTCGCAGTTAAAAATTCCATTGCAAAGTGAACCCCATTGGCATCGCGGTTTGCGATCGGCAAATCACGAGGCTTGGTCGCTCCACAAGCCAACAACAACGCGTCAAAGTCGTTGGTCAATTCTTTGGCATCGACATCTTCGCCGACATTCACGCCGGTCACAAACTTGATGCCTTCGGCCGTCATCTTGTCGATTCGACGCTGGATCACTTCTTTGGATAGTTTCATGTTGGGGATGCCGTATTGCAGCAATCCACCGATGCGGTCGGCCCGTTCATAGACCGTGACTTCGTGGCCAGCCTTGTTCAACTGATCCGCGGCGGTCAATCCCGCAGGCCCGCTACCGACGATTGCCACCTTTTTGCCGGTCCGCGAGGTCGGCGGTTCTGGATGGATCCAACCTTCTTCCCAAGCACGATCGACGATCGCGTTTTCAATGTTCTTGATCGTCACAGGAGGATTCGTGATCCCAAGCACGCACGAACCTTCGCACGGTGCAGGACACACACGGCCCGTAAACTCGGGGAAGTTGTTGGTTTTGTGAAGTCGTTCGATCGCTTCTTTCCAGCGGTCGTTGTAAACCAAGTCGTTCCACTCGGGAATCAAGTTATCGATCGGGCAACCGCTGCTGGATTGACAAAACGGCACGCCACAATCCATACACCGGGCGCCTTGTTCACGCAGATGCTCGACGCGAGGTTCGGTGTAGATTTCGTCGTAATCGTTGATGCGGACGACGGGCAGTCGCCAGGCGACTTTTTTGCGATCAAACTCTTTGAATCCGGTTGGCTTTCCCATAGCTATTCTCAATCTTGTCGTTGTGGTGGTTGTTCGGTAATGGACGCCGCCGATATGCGATCGCCCGCTGCAGGAGAGTCGAGCGGTCGGTGGATTTGACACCGACCGCTCGACGATTTTTTTGGGGGCTTACGACGCCGAAGCGGCGGTTTGAGCCTTCATTTCTTGCAAGACGCGTTTGTAGTCTCGCGGCATTACCTTGACGCACTGTGCGACAAACGTGGTCCAGTCCTCTAGTGCTTGCTTGGCCACCGCACTTCCGGTGTGATCGTAATGCAATTGGATCAACTCCTTGACCTCGGCCTGTTCCTCGTCGCCTTCGATCGATTCGAGTTCCACCGTGGCAAGGTTGCAATTCAAATTGAAATCGCCTTTCTTGTCCCAGACATAGGCGATTCCTCCGGACATCCCCGCTGCAAAGTTACGCCCCGTCGTTCCAAGCACCACCACGCGGCCGCCGGTCATGTATTCACAACCGTGGTCGCCGACACCTTCGACAACCGTTTTGGCACCGCTGTTGCGAACCGCGAAACGCTCGGCAGCACGTCCACGCAAGAACGCTTCGCCACCGGTCGCTCCGTACAAACAGACGTTGCCGACAAGGATGTTGTCCTCGGCGACAAAGCTGCTTTGCTTCGGTGGGTAAACCACGACACGTCCACCGGAAAGTCCCTTGCCGACGTAATCGTTGGCATCACCATCGAGTTCGATCGTGATTCCGTGTGACAGGAACGCACCCAAACTTTGCCCCGCCGAACCGGTCAGTTTGATGTGAATCGTGCCGTCGGGAAGTCCCGCTTGGCCGTATCGTTTGGCCACTTCGTTGCTGAGGATCGTGCCGACGGTGCGATTGATGTTGATGATCGGCGATTCGATCGTCACCTTCGTTCCGCTTTCAAGTGCAGGCATCGCGGCTTCCAACAACACCGTCATGTCCAAGGATTTTTCCAAACCATGATCTTGGGCGCGGGTGCAGCGGACGTCGACATCGGCATGCGGCTTGTTCGCCGGTTGCAAGATTGGGGTCAAATCGAGACCGTCCATCTTCCAGTGGCGAATCGCTTCCTCGGTCTTCAAGCAATCGGTGCGTCCGACCATTTCGTCGATCGTACGGAACCCGAGTTTCGCCATGATGCGACGAGCTTCCTCGGCAACCATGAACAAATAGTTCACGACATGCTCTGGTTTACCGGTGAACTTGGCTCGCAATTCAGGGTCCTGAGTTGCGATCCCAACCGGGCAAGTGTTCAGGTGACACTTACGCATCATGATGCATCCGAGCGTGATCAGCGGCGCGGTGGCGAAGCCAAACTCTTCGGCACCCAACAACGCAGCGATCACCACGTCGCGGCCTGTTTTTAGCCCACCGTCGGTTTGCAATACCACGCGGCTTCGCAAATCGTTGAGCACCAAAACTTGATGCGTTTCCGCGATCCCGAGTTCCCACGGCAAACCAGCGTGCTTGATGCTGGTCAGCGGCGAGGCACCGGTTCCGCCGGTGTCACCGGCGATCAAAATATGATCCGCGTGCGCTTTGGCAACACCCGAGGCAATCACGCCCACGCCGACTTCGCTAACCAGCTTGACGCTGATTCGGGCGTCCCGGTTGGCGTTTTTCAAATCGTGGATCAGCTGAGCCAAATCCTCGATCGAATAAATGTCATGGTGAGGCGGCGGGCTGATCAAACCCACGCCCGGCGTGCTGTAACGAATCCGAGCGATGTTCTTGTCGACCTTTTTGCCGGGCAATTCACCCCCTTCGCCAGGCTTAGCACCTTGCGAAATCTTGATCTGCAGCTCGTCGGCATTGGTCAAGTATTCGATCGTCACGCCGAAACGTCCCGATGCGATTTGCTTGATCGCCGATCGCTTGGAGTCGCCGTTTTCCATCGTTTGGAAACGAACGGGGTCTTCCCCCCCTTCGCCGGTGTTGCTCTTTCCGCCCAGCCGGTTCATTGCGACTGCCAACGTTTCATGCGACTCGGCGCTGATACTGCCAAAGCTCATTGCGCCGGTGCAGAATCGTTTGACGATCTCGCTAGCGGGTTGAACTTCGTCCAATGGAATCGCTTCGCCCGCGACCCCTTCTTTGAAACCGAGCAATCCACGCAGCGCACAACGTTTGCGGTTGTCATCGTTAATGCCGTGAGCGAATTTCCAATAGGCGTCTTCGTTGTTGTTTCTCGCGGCCATCTGTAGCGTCGCGATTGACTGAGGATCCCAGGCGTGTTTTTCGCCTTCGGCACGCCAGTGGTACTCGCCCAAGTTGGGCAGTTGTGCTTGCCGATCAACACTTCGCTCGGGGTAGCCCAAGCGGTGTCGGCGGATCGTTTCTTCGGCAAGGATGTCGAACGAAACCCCTTGGATTCGGCTCGCGGTACCCACGAAGCTGGTCGCGATGATCTCGTCCTTTAAACCAAGTGCCTCGAAGATCTGAGCCCCCTTGTAGCTTTGCAGCGTGCTGATGCCCATCTTGGCCATCACCTTCAGCATGCCTTTGGCAACCGCCTTGCGGTACGCAGCGACAATCTTGTCGTCATCGAGCGTCGAATCCATCAATCCGTCGCGGCGAGCTTGCCACAGTGCCTCGAACGCCAAGTAAGGATTGATTGCGTCGGCGCCATAGCCGATCAACAAACAGTGGTGATGCACTTCGCGGGCTTCACCGGTTTCAATCACCAACCCGATTCGTGTTCGTTTCGCTTGTTTGACCAAGTGATGGTGAACCGCACCGACGGCCAACAACGCACTGACGGGGACGCGGTCATGGCTGATCTCGCGATCGCTCAACACGACCAATTGAATCCCTTGATCTGCCGCTTCTTCGGCTTCCTTGGCGATCCGGTCAAGCGTCGATTGCAGCCCCGCTTTGCCTTCGCTGCGGTCAAACGTGATGTCGATCACGCGGCTGTGCCAGCCTTCGTAATTGATGTGCTTGAGTGCCGCAATTTCTTCATTGGTCAAAATCGGGTGGTCCACCAGCAAGCGGTGGCAATGCTCGGGGCTGGCGTCCAACAGGTTCTGCTCGGGGCCGATGTAGCACTCCAGCGACATGATCACTTCTTCGCGAATCGAATCGATTGCGGGGTTGGTCACCTGAGCAAACAACTGCTTGAAGTAATCGTAAATCATCCGCGGCTTGTCACTCAAACACGCCAGTGCGCTGTCGTTCCCCATCGAACCGACGGGGTCGCGAAGCTGTTCGACCAGCGGACGCAACATGAAGTTGATTGTTTCGAGCGTGTAGCCGAACGCTTGCATCCGCGGAAGCAGCGTCTTGCTGTCGAAGCCATGCGGTTCCGATTCAGGATGCAAGTCCGACAAACGAATACGGTTCTCTTTTAGCCAGTCCCCGTACGGCATTTTCTTGGCGAACGAGCTCTTGAGTTCTTCGTCAGGAATCAAACGACCTTCGGCAAAGTCGACCAAGAACATCTTGCCCGGTTGCAGACGCCCTTTCTCTTTGACAATCGCAGGATCGACCGGCAACACGCCGACTTCGCTGGCCATGATGACGCGATCATCATGGGTGATGTAGTAACGGCTTGGTCGCAGTCCGTTGCGGTCCAACGTCGCGCCGATGTAATGACCATCGGTAAACGCGATCGATGCCGGACCATCCCAAGGTTCCATCAAACACGAGAAATACTCGTAGAAGGCACGTTTGTCTTCAGGCATGGTTTCATGTTTTTGCCATGCTTCGGGGACCATCATCATGATCGCTTCTTGCAGTGTGCGGCCGTTCATTAGCAAGAATTCGAGCACGTTGTCGAAGGTTCCCGAGTCGCTACAGTGCGGTTCGACCACAGGGAATAACTTACTCAGATCGTCGCCGAACAATTCGCTCTTGGCTGATCCTTGGCGTGCACGCATCCAGTTCGAGTTGCCTCGAAGTGTATTGATTTCGCCGTTGTGGCTCATGAAACGCAGCGGTTGAGCACGGTCCCAGCTGGGGAACGTGTTGGTCGAAAACCGACTGTGGACCATGGCCAAGTGGGTTTCGAAATCCTCGTCTTGCAAGTCGGGGTAATACGGCAGCACCTGCGCCGGAGTGAGCATTCCCTTATAGATGATCACTTTCGTGCTCAGCGAACAGATGTAGAACATCATCGCTTGCTTGAGCGACTTGTCGGCGCGAAGCTTACTGGCTTGCTTGTGGATCATGTACAATTTGCGATCAAACGCATCGTCGTTCAGTCCATCGCTGGCGGCGACGAACAATTGTTCGATCACCGGTTCGCTGCGACGCGCCGTGGGACCGACGTCGGCGACGTCGGTCATCTGTGGTACGACACGCCAACCGATCAGTTTTTGGCCCGCTTCGGTGATCAACTTTTCGACGGTTTCTTTGCAGTGCTTTCGCTCGTTCTCGTCTTTGGGCAAAAACACCAACCCGGCTGCGAATTGGCCCGCAGCGGGCAAGTCGACGCCGAGGTCACGCTTGGCAACCTTCTTCAAAAAGGCGTGCGGCAATCCACACATGATGCCCGAGCCGTCACCGGTGTTAGGTTCGCAACCGCATGCACCGCGATGATCCATCGCTTGCAGGATTTGGTCTGCGTCCAAGACAATTTGGTGGCTTGGTTTGCCTTTGATGTGCGCAATGAAGCCCACGCCACACGAATCCTTTTCGTGGCTAGGGTCGTACAAGCCTTGCGCCGGTGGCAAATGGAATTCGGCAACCGCTTTCGGAGCCGTTTGCGTTTCTTGGATCAAATGATTCAGAGAAGGGTTCTTGTTTTCGGGTTGAAGAGTCATTTTCAGTCTTTCCATTTCGCTAGTAAAAATTTGGATGATGGCGTCCGAGTCACACCGCGATTTCCGGGTGCCGTAGGCAAAACCAATCGACTAATTCGATGCGTTTTGCGATTCGGGCGTATCAAGCGACAACCGAAGTGCCAGTCCTGGCGTCGGTTGCTGAGTTTTCCACGGCATGCTTCCCGCTGCCGGATTTGCGTTTTTCCGTCTCAACCCTGCGACCAAGCAACAGCGAAGTGTATTCACTTGCCGCTTTGCTCAGTTGTCCTCGTCGACGAAAAATAATTCCAAGCGGGCGTGTCATCCGGAGCCCGCGACAAGCTACTACTTTTAAGGATCCGTTGGCCGTTTCACGTCGTACCGCAGCTTCGGGGACAATCCCCACACCGCGGCTTGCCTGAATCGCACGGATCAATGAATCGGCGTTGTCGAATTCCATTCGAGTGTCAACCGATACCCCTGCTTTCAACAGGTAGTGATCAATCTCTTTTCGTAGCGTCAAACCACGATCAAAACCGATCAATGCGATGCCTTCGAGAGCATCAAGTGAAAGATTGGTTTGCGATGCAAACGGATGCTCCGACGAGCACACCAATCGCATCGGCTCCTGCTGCCACATCACGCTTTGCAATGTTTTGTTGTTGCGGGGAAAGCTGACTAAGCCAAAGTCGACCTCGCCGTCGGTGGTCATCTCGACCACCTTTTCGACCGAGCCAAACTCGAGCTTGACGTCCACTTCGGGATGAAGTGCCGCGAATTCTTCGCTGGCCTCGGGCAGATAACTGAGTCCTACCGAATAGATCGTTCCGATCTTTAATTGACCACTCAGCTTGCCGCCGATCGAAACCACCTCCGTTTCCAACCGCTGCAACTGACGCAGAATATCACGCAGTCCGCGGACGTAGGTTTGACCCGCCGCAGTCAACACAAGCGGTCGCTTCGAGCGATCAATCAACTGCACATGTAACGAATCTTCAAGCTGTTGCATCGCCTGGCTAACGGCACTCTGAGTCAAATCGTGCTCCGCCGCAGCTTTGGAAAAGCTGCGTTCGTCGGCAACGCTACAGAACAACTCGAGATTTCGGACGTGCAATATTCGATTCGTGCTAAATAAGTATTCCTAATAGTGTGGCTTCCCTGTGGCAGCCGATTTAATGCAAGGTAGATCGCCTGCCCCCATTCGTCAAGACAGTCACCCACTTCCATCACGCTGCGGCGGTCCCGCGACCGTCATTGGCCGGGCGATTGTCGCCAGCGTGCATAGCGGACGGGAATCAGGTAGGTGTACACAATGGTGATGATTCCTCCGCTAAGGAGCGACCAGGGCATCCATTCTTTCGGTCGGAACACTTTGGCGGAATTGGCGGGAGCCCCCGTCGGGTCAACAAAACTGACCGCGTTGGCCGGTTCGCCCTGATAGATCGTGGCAGAATCGATAAACAGAAATTCAAGGCCGACGATGACCGCCATGATCCCAAGCGCGATGAACACTGAACGCAACATATCCACTCTGTCCGTTTTCGAGGATTCGAAGTACTTCGAACCTTTTCGGCATCCCCACGCGGCGGACATCAATGATATCAAAGCCAACTCTACAACGCGTCCATCCGGAAAGCCTTCCCCAGACAGTGCGGGCCGTTCCGTTGGCGCGGAGTGAATCGTAATCGTTCTCGGCGGTCACATTGCGAATCATGCGGTCGGCGATCGCCGAAAGGATCTCGCGGATCTCTTGCCGAGTTTCTTCGCTGCACAGCGGGCTCTTCGCATAGTGCCACAATCCGTGCACCGCATGGGTGTATTGGTCTCGCGACGAGTTCATGTAAATACTCTTTAGGTCCTCGTGACAGACGCCGCGGGCCAGAAAACCATTGGCTCCGTGGGCGGTCGCGCACAACCGGATGCCCTGGAAAACGTCGTAAGCCTGCTGCCGAAGTGATTCCTGTTTCGTCACCTCGTAGCGATCGATGACCATCGGAAGAGAAAAAAGGTGTCGGACACCTTTTTGGCAGGATAGGTAGTTTCAGGGATTCGGATTGGTTTTTCGAGGGCGACCGCGAGGCCGCATGGTCGATTCCAGGTCAAACTTTCGCACCATCGATTCGACCCAGTTTTCGCTACCAAAAGGGACGCCTCGTCGCATACTCCAGTCGATTTGGTTTTGTTCTCTTTCGGAAAACTCCATTCGCACCCATTCGACCCAGTTCGAGCGACGAGGAATGGGCCAAACGCTTAGCATCGATTGATACACTGACGTTTGTCGATTCCAGTGAAATAAGCTATCCCACTCCCATTGCTCAGGACTACTGCAAAGCTGTGCTGTGAACGGGTTTCGCTCGACGTAGCGTGAGAGCGTCAGGAAGTGCTCGTCCGACTGCACTGGGAACGACTTGTAACGGCCTTGATAGAGATGTCCCATGCCGACGGTATCATAGTGAGCGTGGTACCGTTGGGTGTGGGTCAGGGTGACCCACTGGCCAAATCGCCCCATCTCGCCGTCAACATTGGGGCTGACGACAAAATGCCAGTGATTGGGCATGATACAGTAGCTAAAAAGCTGAACATTGAAGCTGCTAACCGCTTCTGCCATCAAGGTCTCAAACGCGTCGTAGTCTTCCTTCTTGTGGAAGATGGTGGTTCGCGAATTGGCTCGATTGAGCATGTGATAGATCTGGCCAGCCACGTCGGCTCGTTTCGGTCGTCCCATTTCGGTCTCCCTCGCTTCTGGCAAACTGAATTTTACCCGCAGCTAAACTACCCAGTCAACCAAAAAGGTGTCGGACACCTTTTTTAGCGGAGCAAGATGTAGAGGGCGTTGGGGGGCAGTTTTAGGCTTAGACCGTCGGCGTTCTTTTGAACTGGCAGATCAGCGGTGGCGATTCCGTTGGCGTCTAGCGACGTCGCCTGGCTGAGCACCGAATTAGATACGACGACTTCGGCGGAAGTGTTTTCGATGTTCCAGGGGCTGCTGCCAAGATCGACAATGCGGTGTGACTTGCCGTCTTGGGCTGGTTCGGTCTTCCAACCATGGGGCCGAGCGACGGTGCCCACTTGTAGCAACACCTGTTTGGACTCGGCGAGATTTGCACCGTCCATCGAGACGGCCAGCACGGTGGCATAGTCGTTGTCGCAACGCAGCGTGAGTGTGTCGAGTTTGATTGTTCCTGCCCCCGCCAGATTGCCGGTTGCTCCTTGTGCCTTGGACGCGTTGAGCGTGCAATAGCCTTCGCCGTAGTTCCAATTCAACTCGCCCGTGATACTGCGGACGGTTCGTTTGTCTGTGTCGATCAACGACGTGATGTCGGCGAGCTGAGTTTCGCCGCTGTCAAAGGCCACTTCCACGGGACCGGCAAGGTAAGCTAGCGGGGTGATCGTCCCTTGCCGAGCAGCTTCGGCTATCGCCGTCTGCGCCCGTGAATCGCGATTTGGATCAAAGCCAGCTTCTTCGGGCAACAGTGGTGGTTTCCGATTGAAGACATCACTCAAGCTGCGACTTTCAACCAAGGCCGGTTTGCCTTGCCCAATGTAGCCTCGGCGAAACATCATCGCTGCGGCGGGAAACATTCCGATTTGGGCGGGCGTGGAAAGTTGCCACTTTTCCATCGGCGGACCGAAGCCGATTTGGTCGGTGGTGAACCAGTAGAAAATGTCGACGCCGGTCATCGCACCATAAGCCGCCACCAAAAAAGGGCCTTCAGTTTGATAACGCAGCGGCGGCACCCAAGCGCTTTCGGAAACGATCATCGGATGCCCACTGACTTGACGCAGCGCCAGCGGAAATGCCCAGGGTTGTAGGAGTGCCGAAGTTCCATCGAACAGATCGCCTCGACTGATCAAGTATCCCGCGCGGTGATTGTCGGTTGGATTCGTGTGGCTGCCGCCGGTGTAGTAACGGTTTACCCCGATGACATCGTTAGCAGTGTATGCATAGCGTTCCGCGTCGAGCAGTTTGGCTTGATCGGCGGTTCGCCAATTGCCCGCGTTGATCAGCCCTTCGTAACCAATTTCTTCTTTCAGGAATTTTGCGATCGCGAGATTGAAGTCCCGCATTCGCTCGGTGTAAAAGGCCAACTGGTCAGCCAAGCGTTTGGCCATCGCGCCGTTGTGGTCTTGCGTGAGTTGCCAAATTTGGTGAGGCATCACGACACCATTTGCAAAGTCGTCGCCATTGCACCGAGCATTGCCGCCCCAGACGCGAACCGCGTTATCGAGCGAGCCGTGTTTGGCGTTCAGCCACACTGCAAAATGTCGCCCCAATTCAACTCGCTGTTCGCCTTGGATCGCGTTTTCAGTCCAAAACAGCAGGCTGTCTTCGTTTTGAATCTGAAAGATCGCCAAGGCGGGATCTTGGGCCAGCGGGATGCCGGTATGAGGATTTGGCGGTGTCAGCAATTGTTTGAGCCACTGCTTGTAAGCCGCTTGCAGCTGAGCGTCAAAGAACAGCAGTCCGGTTAAATTTTCTCCCTCGGCATCCTTCATTCCCCAGGCGGGATTCGGTTTGACGCTGACGGCCCAGTAAGGCGAAAGCGTGACGTAGATGCCTTGTTCTTTCATCGCGGCGACCAATCGCCATGCCGCCTCGATATCCTCGGTGTTGGCATCGTCAAGTTTGGCACCCCGTTGGGGCGCAAGGTGCCCATGGTGTCGGACCATGTTGACGCCACGTTTGGCGAGCCAGCGGGCATGTTCGCGGACCGCTTCGATGTCGTCACGGTACTGGACGCTGGTGTTGACGGCCCAGAACCGTAGTGGTTCCCCGCCGCCATCAACAAACGATTCGCCGCCGGAGGATCTTGCTACTCGGCCTTTCGCTCCTGCCGGTTTTTCGTTCATGCCGCTTAGATCAAGCAGCGTGTCGGGCGAAAACGAATCACGAGCGGGTTCAAACGCCCAAGTGCCAGGATCGGCCAAGCCGGTTTTCTCGCCCGGTCGCAGTTTGCCTTGTGGCAGAAACGGCTGGCGGCTGAGAACAAAACAGTCGAGGCCGCCATGTCGATTGTTGTCGCTCTCGAAACGGACCTCGAGCGAGTTCTTACCAACCAATAGCGAGACCGAATCGGCCTTGATCCAAGCGACAAAACGGAGATCAGGTTTTCCATCGGCAGCAATGTTGACGCTCTGTTCATGCTTTTGCATCGCCACCGGTGTCCAGGTTCCGCCGTTGACACGCACCGAGATTGCTGAGGCGATCGGATTGGCACGCAGCCACAGTTCGTGGGGGCCTGCAACAGACGCGTCGAACTCGAACCGAGCGACGGGCATGCCGCCATCGGCGAAATGAGAGAGCCAATCGTGACCCGACAATTCGGCCGTCTTGACCGAGTCGTACCAATTGTGCCCCCGCATCGTGCTGGCGACCGCATCCTCGCCTTCGATCCAGATCATTTGCCCGTATAGTGGCGAGCACCACGCCAGCACAAATACAAACAGCAGCGGCGTTTTGACATTCCGCAATAATCCAGGCTTCATCATTTCCACCTTGGTTCAGGGTTGGGACGTCGAATCAGCGACAGGCAGTCGTTACAGACTCTGCAATCAAGACGTAGGTTGGCAGGTCAAGCCACGCATTTACAGCAGGTGTTTCGCTTTGATGTCGAGGTATTGATTCACCAGCGGCGCGGTCAATTCGTCGGGGAAGGCGTCGACGCACAGCACGCCGCGATGTTCCAAGTCTTTGAGAACTTGGTGTCGCCACAGCAAGATGTCGGCGGCCGCAGCGGCACGATACATCTGCAGGTGATCGTCATTGGACGGAGCGTCGGCGGCGTCGAACATCTCGCGGTCACGAAGCAGGACGCCAAGCGGCAGGTGTTGCCCGTTGATGTTCGACAAGTAATCGACCACGGCGCCGGCGTTCACCTCATCGATCACATTGGTCGTCAACACCACCAGCGATCGACGTTTGCAGTGCGTCGAAAGATACAGGAATGCTTGATCGTATCGCGATTCGACCAAACGAGGGAATTGGTCAAAGCCTGCTTGAATCAAGCGATTCATCTGGCTGCTGCCGCCCCGCGGTGGAATGTAGGCGTGGATCGTATCGGAAAAGCAAAGCATTCCGACCGAGTCACCTTGATGCAGCGCCACGTATGCCATCATCAGCACCGAGTTCAGGGCGTGATCCAACAGTGAATAACCATTTTGTGCATTGGTCATCATCCGCCCGCAGTCAAGCAGAAAGATCACACGTTGGCTTTGATCACTCTGAAATTGGCGAACGGTCAATTTGTGGCGTCGTGCGGTGCTTCGCCAATCGATGTGTCGATAGTTGTCATCACGGCTGTAATCGCGAAGGCGTTCGAAATCACTATCTTGACCAATTCGCCGTGTCCGCCGCACGCCAATCAGACTCAAACGGTTCGTGCGAGCCAGCAGGGCGTAGTCGGACAATTGTTTCATGTCCGGATAAACGTTCAGCCGGTCGTGGAGCTCGATTTGCCGGTGACGATTCCATAGTTTCAGCGGGCTAAAGAAGCTGAGGTAGACGTACTCGAGTTCAAACGCGCCTCGTCGACCTGGTCGTAATTTACGATGTGCCGTCATGCGTCCGCGGGGCGGTAATCGCAGCGAGTGTTTTTCTGGAGTCGCGGTAAAGTGTTCGGGCAAATCGTCGCAAACCGCGCCCGACAACGTCAGCAGCGTGCTGTTTTCGACCGTCAACTCGCTGGCCACCGGAACGCCCAGAGAGCAGGTTCGCGGCAAGCTTCGGGAGACTTGAATTCCGTGATTGGTGGCAAGATAGATCAGCAAGAAATCGACCACCGCAAGCGTCAAGATGCTGCCATCGATCAGCCATACGGCAATGATCATTGAGGGGGCAAAAACGGTGGCGAGGCTGGCGATGACCGAAACGCCCAGCAGGACGGCCCACCAACGCGTCGGGTAAATCTTGGCACGCCAAGACGCTGCGATCAGCGGCAACGCAATCAGGCCAAGGAACAGCCAAGGGATTTGCGTCAGCCACTGAAACTCGTCTTTAGCAACTTGAGTGATTGCGTCGTTCACGAACGGACGGGCCTTGGTTCACGGTGTTCGAGGCGGGAATGAGTGCGTGGCTGCATTGTAATCGATCGGGTTGCCGCGGGGGATCGGCACTTAGGTTACACGGAACGAGGATGCTAATCCGATTGCGGGAATGACCAACGCAAAGATGGCGAGCCCCCATAGCGGGCCTGCGCCCAGCATCGCGACGGCGGCGGCCAACGGAATGATCGTCAGGATCCCTGAGCGAATCGTCGTTTGCACATTCTGCGGCGTGGCATGGCGGACACAGCGGATGCCGCGAAGCACCACCGGATACGCAATCATCGCGATCAACAGCGGGAACGCAAACGGCGTGCGAATGAACTTGGGAAAGCCCGCGGGCGCTTGCTGCGGTGCAAACGCCAAAGCGAGCAGTCCGATGACCAACAAACTGAGCCCGACTTTCAAATTGGTATCGTCGCCACCGGCGGCTTCGTCACGAGCCATCGTCGTGATTCCCGTAATGTAGATGCCGAACCCCAGTGCGATCGCAACCAGATGCAGCGGAATTAGTGGGCCGTCGGCCTGGACCACGATCACCGGAGAGGCGCCGAGTAGAAAGCTGAGCACACGGCATGCGCCCATAGCGGCTGGCGCCAGCGGTGTCTTTTTCAGCGGACCGTCGTAGGCCACGATCATCACGGCAAGCAGGGTGGCGATGGCGGCGGGAAGCCAAGTGGTGGCGACGTTTTCACTTGGCAGATACCCACTGAGTGATCCGAGGATGACTCCCAAGCCGAGCAATGCCCAGCCGGCGGTGCGGGCGGCTGCGAGCGAGATTCGTCCCGATGGCAGCGGGCGTTTCGCACGCTCGGCACGATCACGCTCGATGTCAAAAACATCATTCAGGATCATGCCCGCCCAGTACAGCGAGATCCCGGCTGCGAGCACACAGATCCACCGCGCGGCGGGCGATGGGCCATGCGCGGCCAGCAGAAACGCAGCCGAAACATCGGCGACGACCGTAAACACGTTCGGCAGCCGAACCAATTGGGCCCAGGCAAACAGGGGGCTGGTTTGTTGTGTTTCGGCAGTCAAAGAATTCAATTCCCAAATCAGAGGATCGTTCGGCTGCGGTTGGCTGCAGCTAAACGGATGATACCCCTAGAACCATCATCGGGACAGCGTGTCGCCCCATTACTTTCGCAGCAGACTCTTGGGAATTGCTTCACCGTCGTCGGCGAACCAGCGAAGCACTCTGCGGCGTGGACCGTTCAGGGCACTCTCGCGAACATGTGCGACCCAAAGGATCTCGCCGGGGCCTTCCGAGGTCTCGCCGTCTTTGATGACATCGCCGTTCTGCAGCAAGTAGATACCGACGTCACGCAGAAAGTTTTCGACTTCGGCGGCATCGTAATCCTGTGGCCGAAAACATCCTTCCATATCGGGAATATCAAGCTGGATGTGCCCTACCGTGTCCATCACTGACCACTGCGGATCGAATTCGTGGAAACGCATGTTGGCCCATAATTCCACGGGGGGCAGCGAATGCTCGACCGAGAATTCGGCGCTCTCGGTCAGTACTTCCAGGTCGCTGAGCACCTCGCCGCCGGGATTGAAGTAACAGATCGCTTCGGGAAGTTCCAGCAACATGCCCACCACCTCGGTCATGAACGCCAGTTCATTGTAGGGATCGTAGTTCTTGGGCAGATTTGGGGGCGTTGCTTTACCATCGAGCACGTAGCTACAGCGAATGCGGATGAACGCTTGATGCAATTTAGTCGCGGTTCTTCCCGCTTCCCAGTTCCATGATTGTTGAGTCGCGCGGAGCAGGGACTCGGGGGCCGTAAACGGCCCAAGCTGGCCTTCTTGGTACGCTCTCGCGATTCGGCTCGGGTCGGCCGCCGTTGTCGGATCATCCGGCCAAATTTGATCGACCACATCGACCACGACTTTGCCTTCGTCTTGGTCATCGATCTCCAATTGGATCGACGGGCCGCAAGTGAAGACCTCTGCGGCGGCAGGTTGGGCGGCTGATGGTGAAAAGTCGGCAAGAACAGCGGCGACGGATTCAATCGAAACCGCTTCGCGCATCAGCACGACGAACGTTTGTGTGTAAAAGCCTTTGGACATTCCCAAGCTCGGTGGATCAGAAGGATTTGATGGTTCAGCGGGGATTCTATCAGAAGCGCTGGCAATTGCGCGTAGGCCAACGAGTAGGAGTCGCAAACGCAGGAATTGTCAAACGGAAGCGAAATTGACGGTTCAAAGGGGGGGCGAGAGTCGGGATCATCGTCAAAGTCGTTATAACCCGATCCTTGCTTAGGGGGTGAGTTGAAAGTTTTGGGGGGGCTGCCGAAATTTTGAATGCTTCTAGGGCGAACGTGACATAGGTTTCCAGAACTCAACCCTCTTGTCTTTTAGACGCTTCTCTGCCGCTTGATCTCGCACGATCGGCGGCAGAGTGAACGCAAGTCTGATGCGAAATGAAATACCATCCGCTCAGCACGATTCTTAAATCGCGTCATGCCGTTCTCGAGCGTGTGCAAGACAGAGCGGTGTTCCGTGTTGTGTCTTAAGTGGGAAACAGAACGATGATGCGAATTGCACAAACCATGATCGGGGGGATTCTCACGCTAGCGGTGGCTCCGGCCGCCGATTGCAGTGCCGAGGATGTGGCGATTTTTAAGATAGAAGAGGATTGGGAAATGGTGCTCAACGAGCCCGACCCCATCAATCACTCACCGCAGGTCACCTTCTTTACGACACCGACGGATGATCCGAGTCGCTATTTTCAGTTGCAACTGAATCACGCCGTCGACGCTCAGTTTTCTGGAGGCGGCTTTCACGTCGCTGCGGTAGAGAACGACCACATTCTTGACGAAGCACGCAGTGAGACTCGGGCCGCTTTGTCATCCGACGGAGATCATGTTCGTTGGACAAGTATCCTCGCCACGGTGGAGGATCAGACGCTGTTTGCGATCAAAAACGGGCATGCAAGCCAGTGGGGCGACTTCGGAGGTCCTGACTTTTTGGTCCGGATGAATTCCGACGCCTCGTTAGGACTTTCTCAATATCATCCACAGAAAAGTTTGGATGCCGTTGATATTGGATTTGGGGCAAATCGAGTGGCGTCCATCACGCTACTTGAAGTACGTGTTTTTTATGTCGATGGAACCGTCATTCCGGTTCCTGTGAACCGGCAACCTTAAGTTGGAATGGATTCATCATCACGCCGCTCAAATCACCAGGTCTCCAGGATCGTCTTCAGGATAAAGTTCAATGAAAAATCTAAATGTAAAACAAATGAATCCCTTCGCTTGCGGTGGAAATCCATCGGTCAATCGGCGCCGTATGCCAGCCCGCATGCGTCGTGGTGCTGCGGCTGTGTTCGGTCTGATTTTGACGGTCAGCCTGGTCGCCTTGATGGCTGTCACAATCGATATGGGGCATATTCGCGTCGCCGAAGCCGAGTTGCAGCGATCCGCTGACGCTTCGGCAATGGCTGCATGCTGGGAACTGTTTGACCAGCAGGTTTCGGGAGCTTCCGAAAGTGCGATGCAATCCAATGCAAGGCAAGCCGCAAACAGTATCGCCACCCGCAACTTTGTCGGCCAACAGGCTCCTGAGTTTTCATCCGACGATGTTGAACTTGGCACCTACTCACCCGATCAATCGTGGAGCACATCGGATCCGTCGACTTACAACGCCGCGCGAGTAACGCTGCGGCTGCAAGCGGGTGGCAACGGTGAGTTGCCGCTATTCTTTGGCGACGTAACAGGACGGCAAAGCCAATCGCTTCGCACCACGGCCACCGCCGCGATGTTCAGCACTATCACGGGATTCAATGAGCCTGAAACGCACGACGAGACGATCGATATTTTGCCGTTTGCACTCGATCTGCCGAGCTGGGTCGCCATGTGCGCGGGCGCCACGCAAGATAGTTTTGAGTTCAACAATGGGTCGGTGCGTTCCGGATCGGACGGGCTGTGCGAAACCAACCTTTATCCTCAAGGCACCGGTTCGCCCGGTAACCGCGGAACGGTGGACATCGGTGGCAGCAACAACAGCACCAAGGATTTGTCACGCCAAATTCTGCATGGGATCTCCAAGCAAGATTTCATCGACTTGGGGAAACCACTCAAATTCGACTCCAACGGCGAATTAAAGCTCAACGGAGACACGGGGATCAGTGCGGGAGTCAAAGATGAGCTGGCCTCGATCATTGGCAAGGTTCGCATCATCCCGATCTACACCACCGTGACCGGCAACGGAAACAACGCAATGTACACGATCGTGAAATTCGAAGGTGTGCGAATTTTGGAAGTCAAACTAACCGGAAAAATGTCGGAGAAGCGAGTCATCGTCCAGCCTGCGAAAGCCGTGGCACGACACGCGATCGTCGACTCCGCTCCCGTCACGCAGAGTTCGTATCTATACACTCCCGTGATGTTGGTTCAGTAACACTTGTTTAAGAAAGCTACCGATCATGATTCATAAATCGAATCGACGAAAGAAAAAGGCAACACGGCTGGCGGCATCCGCCGTCGAGTTCGCCTTGGTCGCACCGCTGATGATCGCCTTTACGTTCGGCTTAGTTGAGCTCGGGCGAATGATGTTGGTCAAGCAAACGGCCACGCATGCGACTCGCGAAGGGGCGCGAATCGCAGTGCGTCCGACGGCAACGACAAGCGACGTCGTCGACCGAGTGAATGACGAACTGGCTCTGATGGGGATTCAAAATGCAACCGTCGAAACCGTCCCTGCCTCGATCGAGACGAGCACGCCGAGTGGCATCGTCACCGTTCGCGTTGCGATCGACATTTCGTCGATCACCTGGGTTCCTGGGTTTCTGAATCTGGATGCAACCCAGATCATTGCCGAGTCATCGATGCGTCGCGAGAGCACGAACTAGCACATTTCATCTTTGATGTGGCAAGTGTCGCGTTCGCGGTGGGCCACGTTCTGGCGAACGTAGCTACTTCTTTTTACCCAACGTTATTTCTCAAATTGCTCTAATGCAATCGTGTCAGCTCACAGCTCTCCAGCTGCCCACAGCGTGCCTTTGACGATCGTGTCGAGGTAAACCGCATCTTCGAACGTCTCGTTCGAGTGGCCATAGGTGGTGCCGAAGACACGAGCCTTGCCGTAGGTGTTCGTCCAGAAAACGGGATGCGACTGATCTGTCTTCTCGCTTTTGCTGGTGGCCAGCACGGTCATATTGGGCCATTTCTTTTCAATCACATATAGTTCGTCCATCGCCGTTTTGTGGCCATCTGGGTAGCCCTTCATGATCACATGGTCTTGGGCAACGACGTTGACCGCGTAGTGGCTTTGATGCTCGTGGCGGCGGCTGGTGACACCCAGGAATTCTCGCCAATCGTCGATCTTGGCGTCGCGGTAAGTGTGCATCGCACAGTGGATCACCACCGCGTTGGTTCCAGCATGATGCGACCGAGTGATGCTGCGAATGTAGTCGGGGTTGGTCGTGGCGGCAAAGCATTCGTTGTGGATCACGACATCAAAACCCTCGGCCCAGTTGGGATTTTTGTAGAGATCGATTTCGGCACTTGTGCCGTTGCCGCCATCGTTGATGACCGTCCAGTTCACAGCGACGCCGCGTTTTTTGAACGCCATCTGCATCGCTTTGGTTTGAAAGTCGTAATCGTGGCAGCAGCCACCGGTGATCAACAGTACTTTGATGGACGGTTTTGCGGCTGACTCGTCGGCGGCATTGCAAACAGCGGCAGTCGTCATTTGCAGGGCGAGGCAGAGGGTCAGCAAAAGAGAGAAAGGTTTCAAGGCAGAGGCTCCGGTGGAGGAGGGAGTGTAGGGACAAAAAAACAGGACGGATTGGAAATCCGTCCTGGGCAGTGAGTTTAATGGGGCGTCAGTCAGCTGTGCTGGCTTGATGCTGTGCTGACTAGAAACGGTCGTCGATTTCGACGGTTTCCATCACCTTGGTGTTGCGTTCGACCGCGATCACCGTGGTGCGTTGTCTTAGTCCATCACGACTTTCGCAAGTCACGGGCAGCACTTGGCGTTTATCGGGCAATTGCATGCGAACGGTAAACGATCCGTCTTCTTGTAGTTTGACGGGGCGACCGGCGATATTGACCGAGGCGTTGGGAGTCGTTTTTCCAAACACGATCAATTCGGCATCGACTTTAAATGGCAGCTTTGTTTGTCGCAGCAAGCTGGGGTCAGCGACGGTTTGTCCTTGGTCGCCACGGCTTGGCATCGGACGGTGCAGTCGCTCTTCGAACACCTCTTTTAGGTCGCCTGCGTCTTGATCGTAGCCACCGCTCAGCGAGTAAATTCGCTCGTAATCTTCGGCGATATCGCTCCAGTGTTCGTCCAATCGTTCGCATTCACCCGGACGAGGTGTCTCGACAACGTTGCTGCGACAGATCGTGTAGAACTCGCCAAAGTCCGCCAAGTAGCCGATGATGACTCGGAATCTCGAAGGGGCTTCATCGACGTCGATGTACCAATTATTGACGCCACCGTGGATCGGGATGTCGCGAGCGACACTTTCGGCTTGGTTGCTTGCCACATCACCTACGGCGAGCAGACGAAGGATCGGTTTCGCAGTATGCCATCGTTCGGCCATTGCCGATTCCGCACGCTGAACGCTGGCGCGGGTGATTTCCCAGTTTGCTTGCAACCAATACGAATCACGCACGAGCAACACGACGCGGTCTTGGTGAGGTTCGCCGTTTCGCGTCCGCGAAGAGCCGTTGGCGACAGCCGCCCCACCGACAAGCGTGCCGGTTGAAAGATCGCGATGGCGATCGAGAGTTTCGCGGCGGCGACGCATTTGGGCGCGAATGCGAGCGGTTTTCGCCGAAACGCGTTCCTTCTGTTCTTTTTGGTCGAGTGCTTCGGCACACCGTTGGGCACTGACGGCGGCGGCGCGAGCACGCGCGGCTGCAATTTGAGCCCCCTTGCTAATCGGCGCCGACGCTTTTGCTTTGGACTTCGCTGCGGTTGTGCTCGCTGACCGCGACGAGCTGGATGTTTTCTTGGATGCTGCGTTTTTAGACGAAGCAGGGCTTTTTGACGAAGACGAGGCCGACTTCGAGGCATCGGATTTTCGTCTCAGCTTGCGTTGGACCTTCGATATCTCAGTAACAAGGTCGTCCTTTCGCATACTGTGCCAGCCGGATACGCCGTAGGTCTTGGCTAATTCGGCCAATTCTCGTCGTGTTTGCGCTTTAAGGTCTGCCGTTTTAATCACCCTGCATCTCCAAGCTGTAAACCCCGTCGCAAATTTTGAGACGGAGCTAATTCATAATTGATTTTGATCACGACTAGCTTGCACCACCCGGCGGTGGTTGCCGTCGACACCGTTTGTCCGTCGCTTCCTACGCCGCTTCCACTTCTTTCACGCCGCTGGCCTTGGATCCGCTTGCCTCGTTGCCATCGACTTTCAGTATTTCGCTTCAGCTCGCTTCGAAAACCGGTACCCTGAAAACAGTTAAGGTTGTCTCAAAATGCGATTCTCTCCACTTGAGTGGATGGTTCTACCACTGCAGGGCGTCTCTGTGACTTCTGGAATCCGATATTTATTATGGTTTCGAGTGCCTGTTGACGCGTGCCTATCCGGCCACAATGGGACAATCATCCCCTGAAACATTATGGCAAGGGGATGGCGGAAGTTCTAGATGCGGACTGATAAAAGAATCCGAATCGTTGCCGGAAATCGCGTTTTCCTTAGGATTATTGGGAAAATTGGATGGGTAAACGTGAGTGCGAATGTTTTCCTGTCTTTCCTGGGTTGCCTAGTGTGATGTGGGTTGTGAGTGTCGCGTCGGTCACTCAGGTGCGTATTTGACGACGGGGGGTAACGGTTTGCGTCCTGCGGGGTCTTGTAGAGGCGTGTTTTGGGGGAAAACCGTTGCCAGTGCAAACAATAAGTGTCTCATTTTGAAACAGTTTGCCAGCAAATCGAGAGCGGGCTGTCCCGGGAACGAGAGCGGGCTGCGCTGGAGGATCGGGCGTCGGTCCCATTTAGGGCACCCCAGTCAAGAGAGTTGTCCTTTTGTGACATTTTTAGGTGCGGCGATCCGTCGCTGCCTCTGGTGGTTCTCAATTCCTCAGTCACACTGTGCACGTCGAGTTAAAGCAGCTTCGCAAAATCGCGAATCGGCAGAGCCGACGAAGACGACGTCATGGGGAAACGGTCAGGCCCAATGGTGAATCCAGAAAAAAGCCCTTCCGGTTCTGATGACGAGTCAATCCCCATGGAAAGGATGGTCGACAAGGTCGATGTCACACCCGGACCGGTTGCGGAAAAAAACGCAAACCGAGGCGCTGTGTGGCTCCGTTTTGTTGGTCTCGGGATGGAGCTCGCTGGAATTACACTGCTGTTCGCCGGCATCGGTTATTGGATCGACGCTTGGCGAAACCACGATCAAATGTACGCCACTGCGTTGAGCACGATGTTGGGGTTTGGGTTGGCAATGACACGGTTCGTCGTCAAAGCCTCCTCGACCCAGTCCTGATTGCTGGCCGACGGCCTAAATCGTTGAGTATCGCCCAAAATTGGTGAAAACCAGCCAAGCGGTACAACCCTGCGAATACTGATGACCGTATGTTGGAAGCGAAGTTGACTTCGCTTTTGAGTAAACTTTTGAAAAAGACGTGACGATCCTAACTCCAACTCGACGATCGCCAAGTTCTCCGGACGTTTCCGATTTGTATCGGCAGACGTTGGGTTGGGTGGTCGCTGCATGGTTGATTGCGACAGCAATCGCGATGGCAGTGGTTGGGCTTCGGGACGCCGATCGTAGTGGCGATGTATTTTTTGTCGCTTTGATGAGTGGCGTGATCGCATTGGTGTCGATGTTGCCCGGGCTGTGTCTGCGGTGGGCCAAGGCGATCAAGTCGCGATTGGGTTCTCGAGGTGCAGCGAGTCAGTCAGGTTCTCGTCAGTCGGCCGATCCGTTTGGTGATTTTGTGCTGGCTTCCGGGATGGGGATGATCTTTCGGTTATTTGGGACGGTTGCACTGTTTTTGTTCTGCCGGTATCAATTGGCCGAATCCAGTCAATGGGTCGCCGGTTTCACGATCGGTTGGTATGCCTATTTGACCTCCGTCGAAGTGGGAGTGCTCGCGTTCAAGCAGAACCGAGTTGCCACGAAAGTCGGAAAGGATACGTCGAGCACGGATGCGAGTTTGTCAGCGAACGCTTTGCCTGCGAAGGCAAAGGAATATCCATCACCTTCAATCAACTCGTCCGTGTCGTCCTGCTCTTCACTCGTGCGTTTGCACAATTCAGATGCTTTGTCCACGCGACCTTTGGGTGTGTTGGAAGCATAACGATTGTGGGTCGTATTCACTAAATTTAAATCTGTAGCTCAATAACGATTTACCTGATGCCATTGCTTGTTGCTTCTACCGACCACAGCCCGATAACGCATGTGCTGCCGCATCCGTTGCACGAGAACCCAATCGTGAGCGTGCCGGTTGGCGAAGGCGATATTCCGGCGCTGAATATTTTTGACGGGCGTTACGACTTTTTTATCACCAACCATTTGATGATGAGTTTGGTGGGGGCCGTGACGGTGGTGTTGGTTTTTGCTTATGTCGCAAGTCGAGTACGTGCGAAGGGGCAAGGGCTTGAAGCCTTCAAGACTCGCGGGCGTGTCGCTCAGTTGTTCGAGACGATGTGTTCGTTCATTCGTGACGAGGTCGCTCGGCCGAACCTGGGTCATTTGACCGATAAGTACATCTACTACATTTGGACCATCTTCTTTTTCATCTTGTTCTGCAATGTGATTGGGTTGATTCCAATTGGCTATATCATGCAGTCGTTCACCGGCAACACTGCGTATTCGCATTGGGGCGGTACCGCGACGGGGAACCTGTCGCTGAACGCGATTTTGGCGTTGGGAAGCTTCTTTGCGATCCTGTTCATCGGAATTCGCGAAACCGGAGCCAAGACGTTCTTCTTGCACTTCAATCCGATTGGTTGGGACGACCCCAAGATGCTGCTGATCGGCATTCCGCTCTACGCTTTGGAGTGGATTGGATTGATTATTAAGTGCGTGGTACTTGCGATGCGGCTTTTTGGAACGATGATGGCAGGCCACTTGGTGATTGCCGCGTTTGTAGGCCTTGTCTTTACTGCGGCTGAGTTTTCACATGCACTCGGCTACGGTGTTGAGTTGTCCGTCATCGGCGGCGGCATCGTGTTGACGTTGCTTGAGTTGTTCATCTGCTTTCTGCAAGCGTTTATCTTTACCTTTTTGACGGTGCTGTTCATTGCGATGACCGCAGTGCATCATGACGACCATCATGAAGAAGAGCATCCGTTTAGCGACGAAAGTCAGATGGACATTGATAAGTTGATTGATCCAAAACGACTGGGGCCATTGGTGCACGAATAGTGTGCTGGCGATCCCGCCTTGATTCACTGAATATTGTTTGACCCTTTAACCAAAAACTGTCGGCGTCCAAGTTCACGGTCGCAGGCATTTCCCGTTCGAGAATTAGCTCAGGAGTTTATGAAAGATGTTTGATTTCGCGCTTGTTTTGGCCCAGGAAGCTCTTAACGTCGGCAAGATGGGTGTCGGTATCGGAATGGGCCTTGTCATTCTCGGCGCTGGCCTTGGAATTGGCCGCATCGGTAGTGCTGCTGTTGACGCAATCGCTCGCCAACCCGAAGCGAGCGGAACGATCAGCACCCAGATGCTGATCTCGGCTGCACTTATCGAAGGTGCAACTGTGATTGCTTTGATTCTGATGTTGATCCTCGGCTAAATCCGCCTTTGGCGAAAGATGAAACGATGGTTTTAAAATTGACTCGTTCTTCGGTACTGTGCTTGTTTGCGATGGCCACGCTGTGTGTGTCGTCCGCGAGTAGCTTTGCCGATGAAAAAGCGAAATCCGACGTGGCGGTTGAGGCATCTGAATCGCACGATGCAACCGTTTTGGTCGCCGCTAAATCGGAAGTTCTCGACGAGGAAGTCGTGGAGGGTGATCACGATCATCCCGTCGCGGCAGACGGGCACGACGACGCGCATACTCCGCCGTTGTTGTCGTTCGACATCGGTTCGGCGGTCTGTAACATTGCGATTTTTCTTGGTGTGTTTGCGATCTTGTCCAAGTTTGTCTGGCCACCCATTCTCAGTGGGTTGAAGGCTCGCGAAGACAAGATTAACGGCGACCTCGAAAATGCCGAGCGTATTAACGCCGAGGCACGTTCGTTGTTGAGTGACTATCAGACCAAGCTCGACGAAGCGGCAAGCCAAGTGCAAGGCATGTTGGCCGAAGCACGTCGCGATGCCGAAACCAACGGTCAGCGAATCGTTGCCGATGCGAAGGCGGAAGCCGAGCGGACGCGAGATCGTGCGATCGCTGATATCGAGACTGCAAAGAAAGTGGCTTTGGCCGATTTGGCGGGTCAGACTTCGGATATGGCGATGCAGGTTGCCAAGTCGGTGGTCGGTCGCGAACTTCGTCCCGAAGACCATGCCGATTTGATCCGTCAATCGCTGGATCGACTTCCTAGTAATAACTAATAGATGGCTCGCGGTAAGAGCATCTGCTCTTGCCGCTTGCTTGTGGAACCAGAGCCACCGAGGTGGGTCGGTTTATTTAAAAGATTTTTCCGTCCTTTCAACGCGTTTCCATCACGCCCTGACAACCCATGACCGAAGCTCCCAAACACGACACGGTTCTCGATACCGGCGCCGAGCAATTGGGCACTACCTACGCGCGAGCCCTGATCGCTGCGGCGCAAAAAGAAGGTGTCGCGGACCAGGTCGTCCAGCAGTTGGGCCAGATGGTCGACGAGTATCTTTCACAAAGCCCTCAGCTTGCTGCATCGTTCGCTTCACCGCGAATCGATGCCGATGAAAAGTGCCGGGTGCTTGATCGCATTTTTGGTGATGAGTTTCACCCGATCTTGATCAAGTTTTTGAAGGTGATGGCGAGTCGTGACCGTTTGGGTTACGTCGCAGCCGTCCGTCGTGCCTCGGAAACCCAATTGGACGAAATGCTCGGTCGCTTGGTTGCTACCGTGCGTACCGCGGTCCCGCTTGAAGATTCCATGCGAAGCCAGATTGCCGAGCGACTTTCATCGCTGCTTCATCGCGAAGTTCGCTTGAAAGAAACGGTTGCCCCCGACTTGATCGGCGGCATGGTCATTCGCATCGGCGATACGGTTTACGACAGCAGTGTGGTCAACCGCATCGACAAAATGCAAAAGAAGGCCAAGGCTGGATTCTCGAGTCAATTGCTGAAGCGATTCGACGAATTCGTGCAGGACAAGACTTGATTTCAATATCGCCTGTGACTCGTTCATGGGCCGATCCCCCTAGTATAAAATTCCAATTCAAACGCCCCTATCGATTGATTAGCGTTACCCATGAAATTTAGTAGCGATGAAATCGCATCGGTCTTGCAACAAGAGATCGAGCAATTCGACAGTAAGATTGATGTTCGTGAAGTCGGCACCGTGTTGGAGGTGGGCGACGGTATCGCTCGCGTCTACGGTTTGTCGGGTGTCATGGCCGGTGAAATGGTCGAGTTCCCCAACGGTGCGATCGGGCTAGCGTTCAACCTCGAAGAAAACTCCGTCGGGGTCATCATCCTTGGTGACTACTTGACGATCGAAGAAGGCGACGAGGTCAAAGCACTCGGCACGCTGTTGTCCGTCCCCGCGGGCGACGCCGTGATGGGCCGCGTGCTCGATCCACTGGGTAACCCACTGGACGGCAAAGGCCCCGTGCAAACCGACATCACTCGTCCCGTGGAAATCATCGCGACGGGCGTTTCGGAGCGTCAACCGGTGACCGAGCCGATGCAGACCGGTGTCAAAGCGATCGACGCGATGACTCCGATCGGCCGTGGGCAACGTGAATTGATCATTGGTGACCGTAAAACCGGAAAGACGGCAATCGCGATCGACGCGATCATCAACCAAAAAGGCAAAGGCGTGATGTGTTTCTACATCGCGGTCGGCCAAAAGGACTCGGCGGTCGCTTCGATCGTCGAAGTGTTGCAGCAAAAAGGGGCGATGGAATACACCTGTGTGATCGCTTCGGGAGCAAGCTCGCCTGCCCCGCTTCAGTACATCGCTCCGTACGCCGGAACTGCGATGGCCGAGCACTTCATGTTCAACGGCGGCCACGCCCTGGTTGTCTACGATGACTTGAGCAAGCAAGCGACGGCCTATCGTCAAATGAGTTTGTTGATGCGTCGTCCGCCAGGCCGCGAAGCTTACCCCGGAGACGTTTTCTACTGTCACAGTCGTTTGCTTGAGCGATCGGCGAAATTGTCGGACGAACTCGGTGGCGGTTCGATCACCAGTTTGCCGATCATCGAAACGCTCGAAGGCGAAGTATCCGCCTACATTCCGACAAACGTGATTTCGATCACCGACGGTCAAATTTACCTGCAACCCGACTTGTTCTTCGCCGGGATTCGTCCTGCGATGAACGCCGGTATTTCGGTGTCTCGCGTGGGTGGAGCCGCTCAGATCAAGGCGATGAAAAAAGTTGCCGGTGGTTTGCGCCTCGACTTGGCAGCGTTTCGTGCCTTGGAAGCATTCGCCCAACTCGGTACGGACCTCGATGCCGACACGCAAAGCCAATTGGATCGCGGATATCGCATGGTTGAGCTGCTCAAGCAGCCTCAATACCAACCGATGTCGGTGACCGAACAAGTTTTGAGTTTGTTTGCAGGGACCCGTGGTTATTTGGACGATGTACCGATCAAGTCGGTCCCCCAGTGGGAAAAGGACTTCATCCAATTTGTCCACGACAAGCACGGCAAGCTGCTTAGCGATTTGGAGGCAAAAGGTGACCTGACCGACGATATCACTGAGTCGATCATTACCGTCATCAAAGAATTCAAATCCGGCTACAAGCCAGTCGAAGTCGAGCTGTAGTGCCTCGCTCGTTCGGCGGCCGGAGAAAGGTAAGTTTTTATGAACAACCCATTTCAGCCACCCGAATCGAGTCACGACCCCTCGCCGATTGAACCTCCTGATTTCACCCCCAGTAACGAAGACCGAAATTTAGCATTGATTGCACATCTATCGGGATGTGCCGGGATTCTAGCGGGCGGTTTGATCGGGTTTATCGGCCCTTTGATTATTTACCTAACCCAAAAAGACAAGTCACCGTTTGCGGAGTCGCAAGCCAAAGAAGCACTCAATTTTCAGATCACGTTGCTGATTTTGAGTGTGGTTTGTGGCGTCCTACTGATCGCCAGTTGTGGTGCCCTATTTCCGATCGTGTTTGTGCCGATGGTGCTGCAAATCGTTTTCGGGATTATTGCCGCACTGGCCGTACGCGACGGTCGACCTTACCAATATCCGTTTAACCTCCGTTTGTTCCAGTAACGATCGCCTCATCTTATGGCCAACGCACGAGCACTCGATAAACGACGCAAGTCGATTCGCAATATTCGCAAAATCACGCGAACGATGGAGTTGATTGCGACCGCGCGTTACAAGAAGGCAATGGATCGTGCCCAGGCTGCGACCGCCTATACCGATCAAATCACCAAGATCGTCAAACGGTTGGCCGCAGCCGGTTTGGATGTCAAACATCCGCTGCTTGAACCCCGCGACAACCCTAACAAAGCTCGCGTTTTGGTGTTGACCAGCAACCGCGGTTTGTGTGGTGGTTACAACGGCAACGTTTTGCGAACCGCGATGCCACGGATTCGTGACCTTCGCGATACGATCGATGAAGTCGCGGTGGATGCCAGCGGCAAACGCGGCGTGAACGGTTTGAAGTTCCGCAAGACGCTTGTCGACAATGCTTACTTGGGCTTCGAAGATCAACCGGCTTATGACGAAGTCGAAAAGATCGCCGACCAATATCTGACCGAATACGTGACCGGCAAGATCGATCGCTTGGATGTGGTTTACACCAAATTCATCAGCACCAGCCGGCAGATCGCCACGATCGAAACGCTGCTGCCGCTGGGGTCGTTAAGTGACGAAGAAGCCGCCGCAAGTGACGATGATGAAAAGTCGGTCGAATTCGAGTTCTTGCCATCCGCCGAGAGCATTTTGGAAGAAGTCGTGCCGACCAGCTTCAAAGTGCGTTTGTTCAAATGTTTCCTCGACGCGGCCGTCAGCGAGCAAGTGGCTCGAATGATCGCGATGAAGGGGGCGACCGAGAACGCCGGCGACATGATCAAGCAGCTCTCGATGACGTACAACCGAGCACGTCAGAGCCAGATTACTGGCGAAATTATGGAAATCATCGGCGGCGTCGAAGCACTCGCCAAGTAAGTCAAAACAAAACGCAGCGGCGGTTTCGTCGCTGCAAATGGTTCCCCACACAGAGGCTAGCAGTGCTAGCCAATCCAAAACATCAACTTCCTCTCGATACCTAAAAACAAGCTATGTCCACCGCAATCGAACAAGGCGCCGTTGGTAAAGTCACGCAAGTCATTGGTTCTACCTTTGATGCGGAGTTCCCTGAGAAGCAGCTTCCCAAGATCTACAACGCTGTAGAGATCAAGAGCGAGCACAAAGGGGTCGCGATCAATTTGATCGGCGAAGTCCAACAGCACCTCGGTGGCGGTCGCGTTCGAGCGATCGCACTGGGTAGTACCGACGGCATGATGCGAGGCATGGACGTGGTCGACTTGGGCCGGCCCGTGACCGTCCCCGTCGGTGTCAAGACTCTCGGCCGCGTGTTCAACGTACTCGGTAACCCCATCGATAACCGTGGCGAAGTCGAAGCCGAAGATTACTGGCCGATTCACCGTCAAGCTCCTCCGATTTCCGAGCTGTCCACGAACACCGAAGTGTTCGAAACGGGCATCAAGGTGATCGACCTGCTGACCCCGTTTGTGCGTGGTGGTAAAGCGGGTTTGTTCGGAGGTGCAGGACTGGGCAAGACCGTTATTTTGACCGAGTTGATCGCTCGTATCGCAAGTAGTCACGGCGGTTACTCGGTATTCGCCGGCGTGGGTGAGCGAACTCGTGAAGGAACCGACCTTTGGTTGGAAATGCAAGAAGCGGAAATCGGCGAAACCGGCCGTAAAGTAATCGAGCAAACTTGCATGGTGTTCGGCCAGATGAACGAGCCACCAGGCTCGCGTCTTCGCGTTGCACTGTCCGCGTTGACCATGGCTGAGTTCTTCCGTGATTCGACCGGAGCGGACACGTTGTTGTTCGTCGACAACATCTTCCGCTTCTCGCAAGCGGGTTCGGAAGTATCGGCGCTACTCGGACGTATGCCTTCGGCTGTGGGTTACCAACCGACGCTGGCGACCGAAATGGGTGCGTTGCAAGAGCGGATTACATCGACCAAGAAGGGAGCGATCACCTCGGTTCAAGCCGTTTACGTTCCTGCGGATGACCCGACTGACCCGGCACCGGCAACGGCGTTCGGCCAATTGGATGCGTTCATCTACCTCGAACGATCGATCTCGGAAAAGGGCATTTACCCTGCGATCGACCCGTTGGCATCGAACTCGCGTATTTTGGATCCGCAATACGTCGGCGATCGTCACTACGCGATTGCTCGCCGCGTGCAAACGATTCTACAACGTTACCGCGAACTTCAAGACATCATCGCGATTCTTGGTGTCGACGAATTGAGCGAAGACGACAAGATGATCGTGCATCGTGCTCGTCGTATCGAGCGATTCTTGTCGCAACCGTTCCTCGTGGCTGAAGTCTTCACTGGTAAGAAGGGCGAAATCACGTCGCTCGAAGACACCATTCGCAGCTTCGAAGGAATCTGTAACGGTGACTACGATCACTTGCCCGAGCGAGCGTTTATGTACGTCGGTGCGATCGAGCAAGCCGAAGCTCAGGCTAAGAAGATGGAGAACAAGTAAACGATGGCCATTCGATGTATTGTCGTCACGCCTGAGCGTACCGAATTTGACCGCGAGGCCGACTTTGTTGCGTTGCCGATGGCCGATGGCGAGTTAGGTATCCTCTCGGGCCGCGCGCCGATGATCGGGCGACTTGGGTTTGGTACGCTGCGGTTGCAAACCGCCGCCGGTCCCGAGCGTTATTTCATCGACGGTGGGTTCGCCCAAGTCGAAGGCGATGTGGTCAGCATTTTGACCGCACGTGCAACTCCTGTCGATTTGCTCGATAGCGAGAAGGCACGAGTCACACTGAATGAAGCTCTTGAAATGCCTTCGGCAACGGTTCAAGAAGCCGAGATCAAAGACACGGCCGTTCGCCGAGCTCGCGGATTGCTGCGAGCCTCGCGATAGGTTTTTGAGATTTCACCCGCCCAGCAACGCTGGGAGCGTCGGTGAAGTCGGCAGTAGCAAAAGTCGCCAAGACTTTCGACGCGCGAGTACGATAGTCTTTCTGTAGCGAAAGTCGCCAAGACTTTCGGCCGGGCAAATCAGTTTTTCAAAGTAGCGTGACTCTCTAAGTCGTGTTACTGTCGCTTGGACGATTCGGAGCGTCATCCTGCATTCTTTCGGCCGGTCGCTTGACGAAACTCTTAGCGAGTTTCGCTACCAAGAGTCGACGAAAACGTCCACGCCGCCCTCTACAGCTTCACATCCACGCCGGTGCTTCGTGAAGCAATCTGCGGCGTATTGCTTGGCCCGCTGTTGACGCTCGCTGCGATATCGCGATTGGGCCTTGGACGAGGCGATTGGCGGGGTGATTGCCAACGATCACCCGACGAGTACCCTGCCCCGCCCTGCTCTGCCCCGGATTGATGCCCGCTAAAGGAACGCTCGCCCGACTGCGGGTCTTTCTCGACTTCGACCGACAACTGCTCGATCTGCATTCCTTGCGATTGCAACCGTGCTCGCAGCTCGGGCAGGTTCTCACGAAGCGCCGCTGCCGCCGCTTCGGTTTCGGCAACCACTCGCGTTTGAATCTTGTTGGATTTGATCTGCATTTCCAAGCGGACCGTGCCGAGTTCCGCGGGTGCCAAACGAAGACGTACATTGCCGCCGTCTGGCCCGAGATGCTGAAATGCACGACTGACACGCTGGATCAACTTGGCTCGTGAAATCAAATCTGTGGTGCTTGAATTGCCACTCTTTTCCGCTCGTTTTGTCGTCGCATCCGCAGCCGACGTGGTGCTGTTGGGGCCGCCAATTGCGCCGCTGCCATCACGAGCTGCACTGTTGGTCGATGTCGCCGATGATGCGTTTGCGGTTGCGGCCGCGGTGGTGCGTGCGGCGCCCGCAGCTGCGGCCGCCGTCTGCGTGATCGCTTCGACCGCCTGCTGTGCCGCAGGACTGACGTTGGCACCTTGGATGGTCGTCGGTTCGACGCTGGAGAGTGATTCAGGAATCGGCAGCGTCGCGGTCGCGGATAGAGACGGTGCTGCGGCTTGTCCGCTGCGTGTCGCCGAGGCGGCTTCGTCAATCGTTCCGCCACCGGATCGGTCGCCGCCATTGACGGGACCAAAGTGATCACGGCGGCGCTGGCGTGAATCGCGGCGGTGATCCCCCGAGTTGGATTCGGACTCGGTTTCCGGTGTCGCGTCCGTCGAAACCGACTCGGCGTCGGTCGTCGTGTCTTCGCTTGTTTCCGCTGTGGTTTTGTCCGTCGTTTGGACACGAGCGAGCGACTCGGTCGACGTTTCCGCTTCCTGCTGAGAAGACTTTTGTTTGGCCTGCTCCTGCTCACCAGTCGGGAGCACTGCGTTGGCATCGGCCTGTTCGGTTTGGTCTACCGAAACGTTGTCGTCTTGTTCGTTGGCGTCGGTGTTGTTTTGGACCGTCGCAGCCGCTAGCACGCTCGCGTCATTCGCGGTGGCATCTTCGGTCGATTCGGACTCGGCAACGATTCGTTCTTCGCCAGATGTCGCGTCCGCGACCGCTTCTTGATTCGCGTTGTTGTCGCTGTTGCCGCTGGGGATGGCCAAGGATGCCAGGTCGGATGCGTTTTCTTGGGCGAGGACATCTGCCTCATCCGCCTCGTCTGCCTCGTTAGATTCGGCAGCGGTGGCATCCTCGCTCGCTTCGTTTTGCGAGGACGATTCAGGCGGCGAAGATGATTCCGAGGCCGCCGGAAGGCTTTTGGCGGTCTGTGGCGATTCGATCGCAGCGATTTGGGCAAAGACGTCAGCAAAGGCATCGATGATGCCGCTGGAGGGATCAACCGATTGCAGTTGAGTGCCAAGCGATCGCAAGCGATTTTGCGTGGGAGTTCGTACGCCAGCGGTGCTGGATGTTGTTTGCGACTCGCTCATCTTCGAGGCCTCCCCTAGTAGCGAATCGGCGCCGCTAGAGAGATCGCTAGCAAAACGCTACTCGCCGCCTGCCTGACTAATCAGGGACGTGGTTGGATACCCTTCGCCGATGCGGCGTAGGATCTCGGCGAGTTTGTCTGCTTCGGATGGCTGAACAAACTCCGCCAATATATCTTTTCGTTTATCGATGGGCATGGCTTGAACAATATTGACGACCTCATCAACTCTTTCATCGTCATAAATTCTCAAAAGTTGCTCCTTTGCTTGCACTGCATCGAGTGATTGCAGCGTTTTTTGCACTTCTAGCAATCCTTTGTCCTTCGCTCCCTTCTCCATCTTCGCAAGCTTGTCATTGAAGGCTTCGCGACGTTCATCGAAAAATTTTGTTTTTTCTCGCAGATTTGCTTCCATCTGACTCAGCTCGTCACGGTACTGGTCCTGACTTCGCAACCTCATGTCCATTTCCAAGCTTTCCATTTTCCTTGCTTGCAAAATCTCTTCAAAATCAGGTTGTTCGCGGTCTTCGCTCTGAGCCAGGATCTGTTGCAGCCGATTTCCGGAGATATCAATGCCATTAAGTAACGCAATGACTTTGGTCATCGTGTCACCGTTGATCGAGCCTTGCGTCACGAAGTAACCGAACAAGATCATTTGGGTCAGCACGGTACCGATACAAAAGGCGGTGAAGGCGTAGGTGAGTTTATTGATCATGGTTCATTGATTGCATTTCGGAAATTTGGGTTGCTGCTAGCCGAGGTGAGTATCTCGTAATTTTCGGCTAGCGATGGCGAACCGACGATTGTTCATTTCATCGATTTCCATTTGTTCGCGGCGATTCATTTCTTGTTGGTATTGGTTGCGGTCGAGTTCTTTCATGCGTTGAAACTTTTTGACTTCGGTTTCCGCATCCCGAAGTTTTTGTTGTCGCCGTTGTAGTTCTTCTTCCAGCTTTGCCCGAGTTTGGACCAGTCCATGAATGTCGGCTTGCAGTTGCAAGTCAAAGCGTCCTCGGGCAAGCAAGCGATCGACGGCAACGTCGCCGAGTCGTGATTGAGCATCCTCGTTTCGCAGGGATTGGCGTTCTTGTTCGATGTCTTGGATTTGCTGGTCGATCTTAGCGATCGCCAGGTTCGCTTCGCCCACGAGTCCCCCCATTTCGTCACGTTCACGTTGACGAAGGTCCAGAATCGATTCAAAGCGAAATTCATACTTCATGTGGGATGTAATGTAGTGGAGCTTGCTAAAGCTCCTTGGGGCATGGGGGTGGCAGGATCTTTAGCAAGATCCACTACCCTGCTTCTTCTAACGCGCCGGCGGCACCGCTCCGGGCTGCGTGTTTGGTTTTTGGGGCTGGGGTGACGCGGCAGCAGGTGGTGCGGCAGGTGCTTGTGCGGCGATCAATCCTTCGAGTACCGCGAGCGATTGCTCCATCGGGGCAATCTCTTTGGCGTCTTGCGAGAGGAATCGTTTTAGGGGTTCCCGCATCGAGATCGCTCGATCGACGTTCGGGTCACTGCCGTTGCGATAGGCTCCGATCGAAATCAAGTCGGCGTTCTTCTTGTAGTCACTCAAGTAGCGTCGTACTTCGCTGGCCGCATTCAGAGTGGACGGAGAAACGAGGTGGCTCTGCAATCGGCTCAGACTCTGCAGCACATCGATCGGAGGCCATTGGGCTTGCGCCGCCAGATCGCGGCTGAGCACGATGTGGCCATCGAGCAGTCCACGCAGCGTATCGGCGATTGGTTCGTTGTTGTCGTCGCCTTCGACCAACACGGTGTAAAACGCCGTGATCGATCCGAGCTTGGTCCGCCCTGCCCTTTCAACCACTTGCGGCAACAGATTGAAGACGCTGGGGGGATAACCGCGTGTCGTGGGCGGTTCGCCCGAGGCGAGTCCGAGTTCACGCTGGGCCATTGCCAGCCGAGTGACCGAGTCCATCAGCAACAGGACATTCTTGCCTTCGTCGCGAAACGATTCCGCGATCGCGGTTGCGGTCCACGTGGCCGCGATTCGCTGTGCCGCCGGCCGGTCGCTCGTTGCGACCACCACGACGCTTCGCCGCAGTCCTGCTTCGCCCAAGCTTCGCTGAATAAATTCTTGGACCTCACGACCTCGCTCGCCAACCATGCAAATCACAATACGATCCGCATTCGATCCACGCGCCAACATGCCCAGCAAGGTACTTTTGCCGACACCCGAGCCCGCGAAGATACCTAAACGTTGACCGCTGCCGCACGTCAACATGCTGTCGATCGCGCGGACGCCGGTTTGCAGTGGCGTGTCGATCGGAGGGCGATCGAGTGATTCCGGAGCCATCCGGGTACTGTCCACAGGTGCCAAGTCTTCGGGAAGCGGTTTGCCGTCGATCGGACGCCCTAGCGCGTCGATCACCCGTCCACACAACGAGGCACCGGCTCGCAAATTCATCGACCCACCGACCAATCGCACTTTGTCACCGGCCGCGATCGGAGCCATCGTTTCCAGCGGCGCGATAATCGGTCGCACGCCTTGGAATCCAATCACCCGAGCGAGCCGACTGTTTGGCGTATCGGGACAAACTTCGCAGATCGCACCGATCGGCGCCGTCATCCCTTCCAATTCGATCGCGTCACCACGCACCGCTGCGATCCGTCCGGTGATGTGATTTGTCATCGCTTCGCGGATGATTCGCGACGCGGTTTCCGCTTGGTGAATCTTGGGCGGGGTGATGTTGTACTTGAACGTTGCCGCACTCATACCAACAACTCCTGTAATCGCAGCAATTGTTCGTCGAGTCCCGCGCGGATCTCGCCGCCGGGTTGCCGTACGATGACCGCATCCAGAGCGACGGTTTCATCGGGTTCCACCATCGTTTGTTCTGGCAAATCAGGGGACGCCAGCAGTTCGTCAAAGACTTGGCCGAGATTCACCAACGTTTCCGGATGGACGGCTAAGATCAACCGAGTCGCCGAACGTGTGCTTCGCAGTGCCTCTTCGGCCCAGCGGACCAGGATGGTTTCATCGCCCGCAAGTTGGCGGCGGATCACTTTTTCGGCAGCCGCGATCGCGATCGACGTCAACGAGTCGGCGTACTGCTGCATCCAATCTTCATGGATTCGATGCAAATGCTCGACTGCGTTATGGATGATCTTCAGCGAGTCGGCCGCCAGGGTTTCGGCTTGTGCTTTGATCTTTTTATCGGAATCGATTGCGGCCCTAGCCAACCCGTCCTGATAGCCTTTCTCGTGTGCTTGTTTGCGGATCAGTTCGGCGTCTTTCTTGGCTTGATCCAGCATCGCGGCCACTTGTTTGCGACATTCGTCGATACGGCTGCGTCCGGCGTCGGCGAGGTCGTCCAAGTTAAAGCCAGCCAAACCGGTAACGCTGCGTGCGGCATTTGTGGGGTCCGACGGTCGTTCTGATTTTAAAACAATGGCCATGACAAGGTTCCTGGGATTCGTTTGCGACGTGTCGAGTCTACGCCGCCATCGCGGTTGTCTTTTCCGCTGATGCGGCGGCATTCAATTTCATCGACGCGGTCGCGACTGCCGATTTCGCTTCGTCAATCTCGCGTAATTCAAGCGAACCGAGCGTGTTCATTTGACTGCGAACCTGTTTCGCATACGCCTTGGGTAACACTCGCAGAGCGGCTTCGGCCGTCACGTTGGGAAGTCCACATAGGGTCAACATCGCTTGCCGCGTGCCGACTTGCCCAAGCGCTTGGCATAAGTCAAGCGGCGTCAGCGAGATCAAATGTTGATGAATCGAATCGGTCGAAAGAGTCGTGGTTTGCGGTTTGCGAGGCTTCGCTTGCGACGTCGCCCGGTCGTCACCTGAGGCGGTCTTGGTTTCTGGCGCGATGCGAAGCGAATGGATTTCAACGTTCTCAGGACGAGATTCCGCGACGTCCGCGATGCGATTGGTTTCGATGGGGGCCCGCGTCTGGGAGACTGGATTAGGCAGCGGACTTGTCTCCGATTTCGGCTGGGGCATGGCGGCCAAGATCGCGTTGAGCGCACGTTGCCCGGTGGATTGCGAAGCCCGTTTTTGTTGCGAGCTGAGACTCTGTTGGACTCGATTCCGCAAGTGTGAGGCAAGTTCTTGGACCGCTTCTTCGGGGACATCGTTGAGTCGTCCGATCCGGCTCAAGGCATCTTTCTGAACCGTTGCATCAAGTTGCGGCAGGATGCGGGCAGCTTGAGCGGGCGAGATCGATGCCAATACCAGTGCGACGGCCTGCGGATGTTCACCATCGATCACCGTGACCAGCACCTCGTCTTCGGTATCGCCTAGAAACGAGAGCGCGGTATGGGTGTGGGGCATCGATTCAGAGGAGCGGTGGGCCGCATTATCGCGATCCTGCTTCATCACCGAGCTGCCGGCCGATGAGTTGGGATCGATTGAGTTTGCCCGCAGCTGAATCTCGTCTTGCCCCGCGTTATTGGTGCCTGCGGGACGGTTCTGCTGAGATTCGAGCGACCCTTTGAATGCTTGCAGTGCCCGCTGACGCTCAAGCGGATCGACGTCCGAGAGCGAGGTCATGGTTCGCCGCAACGATTTTTTCATTGCATCGTCAAAACTATTCAACAGCTTTGCCGCGACCGGGCTTGGCAAGCTACTCAATACGATTGCAACGCGTCGCAGCGATGCTTCTCGGTTCGCTCCTGTTTGATGAGCAGCATTCATTGCGTGCACTCCTTTGCAAAACGCCCTGCAAGAGGCTCCGAGGTGAATCCATTTCTCCGTCGGGTTTGGCGTGATCCTTCACACCGAATCTACTTGTAAGCAAAGTGCGCAATGCATGAAAGAGCGGATTCGATCGTGAGATGGTCTTCCTGGCTCGTCGGTAGCGGAAGTCGTCAACGACTTGTTGATTTATTGAGCCGTGACGCGTGAGCGGCCGGGTCCCACGCGGTACCCGGTGCCTTACGGCCCACGGCTCACCATTGCAATTCGCATTTGGACTAAATCAACAAGTCGTCAAGACTTTCGTTGTTTTTATGAGCCGCTTGTGGCTGAGCGGCCGGGTAATGCTAACACGGCGAGCCCGATTCAGAGCTGGCTACCACCATCTCTGACCTACCCCGTGGGGGAGGTGAAACGAGATGAGCAACGGACTTAGTGAAATAGACGTGTTCATCTGGAACGAGCGTGTGCTGTTAACAGGCTGGAAGCCTATTCTACGTTAGGCCGCACCGACCCAGTTTCGGATCACGTTGGCAGCCACTTCGGGGTTATCTTCGACAATGCTGGCCAATTCGTCCTTGAGCGTCCCGCCGGTGATCTCCATGGCTTCGACTCGTTTTTCTTCGATTTCCTCTTCCGCGGGGGGCGTCGGCAATTCGAGTCCAAACCCTTCAGCGAAATCTTTGGGTACCCCGTCTCCCGAACCGCGGATTGCACCGCGTGCGACCATCAGGGCGACCACGGCCAATACGATCAAAGCGATCGTCTGCCATGATTGGGCGAGCCAACTCATCGCAATCTTGGCGGTTTCCGGTTCGGGCATCTCGGGTTCTGGAAGATTCAGATAATCGGTCACTTCGACCAATTCAATTTTGCTTTCTCCAGCGTTGACTTCGGGCAACAGCGGCGTAACCGCTTTTTGAATGTTGCTCTTCACGTCCAATCGCAATTTTTCGAGGTCAGCGGTTCGCATCGGAGGAATCTCCGATGGCTTCAGATCGGGATTGTCTCGCAGATTGTTCTGGGCCCACACGTGTTGGTAGTAACTTTGTGGAAGACTGATCGACACGCGAACTCGTTTGACTTGCAGCGAGGCAACTCGCGAATTTTCGTATTGTTGGCCTGCCACTCCGCTGCTCTCGCGTTCATCTTCTTTTAATTTGGTCGTCTGAGCATTCTCTTCGATGCTGGCGGCACGGTTGCCGATCGCGTTGGGAACCGTTCCCGGCACTCCTTGGTTCAGCGGCCGGTTGCTTTGCGAATCGATTTTTTTCGAGCGATCGGTCAACGTGGTTCGCTCGGCATCATATTTAAGGACGGTTTTTTGGACGTCCATTGTCGGGTCGATCTCGGCATACACCGCGATCCGGACATCTGGCCCGTAACCGCCAAGCTGTTTGCGTACTTTTTGCTCGTAACGAGCTTCCTCTTCACGCCGCTTGTTCGCCAACGGGTCGCTGTCGTCATTGAAATCGGTGACGCCGGACGAATTGGTGTCGATCACGACCACATCGTCGCTGGTCATGCCGGCGAACGAACCGCGAATCAGATCTTTGATCATTTGGATGCGTTGTCGCGGCAGCGGATCGGTGCCTTCGGGAGCGACCACCACGCTGGCGGATTGCGGACGCGATCGGCTGAGCCCGAATCGCTCGCCTCGGTCATACTCGACACTGGCCCATTTGACGTCCATAAACGCGGCGATTTTGCTGCCCAAGTCTTGTTCTTTGGCGTGCATTTCTCGTGAATTACGTTGTTCGCTCGAGTCGAACGCACTGTTGCTTTCGATCGCCGACTGAACATTGCTGCGAAGCGAAATGGGCAGGTTTGCCGATTCGGTCAATGCCGCCAAATAGGCGGCACGCTCGGCCTTGGGGATGCGGATTCGACGCCCTTCGCGTTCCCAATCGTTGAGCCCCGCGGCACTGAACGCCAATTCCACCGAGTCGAGCTCTTGTTCGCCGAGCACACGGCCGCCGAACAGAACTTCGTGATTCGTCGTGCTACTGCCGCGTACCAGGAATCCCAATCCGATCGCGATCGCAGCGACCAACAGCAGCGTGATCATTCGCGACTGCATCGGCATCGCTTTGAATGTTTCGCGTATCTGTTCAGCGGACTGGTTAAAGAGGTTCATGGTCTACAGGAGGTGTCGGATAAATCGAGAGGTGTCGGATTAAAGGAAATAGGGTGCGGGGAATGAGTGGTCCGGGGCGATGTCCCGCATTGTCTTAGATCTGGATTTGTTGAACTTCGCGATAGGCTTCCATCAACTTGTTGCGAACTTGCAGCAGCATACGAAAGGCGAGATCGGCTTTTTGTACCGCCGTCAACACTTCGGCTTCGTTCACATCCCCGCCTGTTAACAACGAATGGACCATGCCATCGGCGTTGTTTTGCATCGAGTTGACGTTGTTGACTTGGTTGGACAACAGTTTGGCGAACGAATCGACTCCTGAAGTCGGCACATTCGCAGCACCCGAAGTCTTCGACGAGGGACTCGTCGAAAATGGGTTGGCCGGGCGTGGCGGCGGTGCGATGGTCGAAATCGGTTTCATGATTTGGCGTTACGGACGCAAACGTTTGAGCGATCGGTTAGGCGAGGATCGTCAATGTCTCGCGGCTTAGGTTCTTGGAAATCTCCATCACGCCGACGTTGGCTTCATAGGCACGTGTGGTTTCCATCGCGTCCACCATCTGCGTGGTCATGTCGATGTTGGGATAAGCCACATAGCCTTTCCACTCGCCCTCTTTGATGGCCAGCGGGTGATTGGGTTGATAGCGATAGCGATGATCCGCCTCGCTCGTTTTGATCTCGGCAACCTTGACGCCAGATGCGCCCGACGTGGTCAGCGAATCGTCGGTTTGAAAGACCACTTCGCGAGCACGGTACGGATTCGCTTCGCCGTTTTCGTCGGTCAGCGAGGACATGTTGGCGATGTTTCCCGAGATCGCATTGAGTCGAGTTCGCTGTGCGACCAAGGCCGACGTGCTGATGTCGATGGATCGTATCATGATGCTCGGGATCCTTTGTGAGTGCAGGTGTTAAATAGTCGAGCGTAGGTCGGCGACCTAAGCACGTTCGGTGATCGCGGCTCGCAGCAGCGAAAACTGGCTTCGCATTGTCGTGATCGCGAGGCCGTGTAGGTGTTGGTTCTTGGCGATTTCGGTGATCTGTCCTTCCAGTGAGACGTCGCTACCGTCGTGGAAAACGACTTGCTCGGATGCCGCACGCGGACCTGCGTAAATGTCGTCGCGGGTGACCGCACCGATCGAGTCAGTGGGGCGAGTGCGGCGGGAGTCGTGGATCGATTCCGCCAACGCATTTTGAAACTCCGACTCATCCAGGTCGCGTGATCGGTAACCAGGCGTATCGAGGTTGGCGATATTGCCGGCCAGCAATTCGTGTCGCCGCTCGGAGAACGTCAGCGATTGCTCGAGTGCAGGAATCGTCGTGGATTTGAAAATGCCAAGCATGGTTTACGCTGCGATGCGGGCAGCTCCCTGTTGAGGACGGAACACGACCGTGGCCGCCGCACCCCCTTGAGGACAATTTTGCCAGTGAATGCGGGCACCCACTGCAGCAACCGCAAACGGAATGCGTGTTTCGCGGAGTTCGATCGCGCGGCCGGTATCAGCGACTTCGAGTTCCAGGCCACCAGCGGCATCGACGGCGGTAATGGTCAACTCGCCGCCCTCGGTCATTTCCGCAACCGCTTGGATGACCATGCTGCGGATCAGGTCGACGGTTTGGTTCGGATTGGCGGGCAGTTTGATGGACGAATCAATGTCGACTTCCAAGCAAATCGGGGCCGGATTTTGCGTCAACAGGACAGATGCCACAGATTCGACAAGAATCGCTAAAGATTCACAGCTGTTCGGGTCGATCCAAAGATGTGACATGATACGCTCCCAATGAATTGTTTTGGGGTGAGTGGAAAGTGCGTTGCAATTGGCTGATAACGCATTCGCAATCGTCGACGCAATACAGATTTCCCGTTTGTGTCCCTCTCTGCTCGCACTTCCGCGCAATTACCGCCCAAGCGGCGAGTCTCGCTGTTGCTGCCATCAATTGCTAGCAAAAACGATTTCTTCTGAAGTCCAGGGATCAGCCCATTGTCGCTCGGCTTTCCAAGCCGATTGCATTCCTTCATCCGAATGCAAACCGCTTCATCGGCAGCCCGCCGTAGAACCCGCGAGTATGCGAGGGACATAGGCAGCGACGAGTGTTTTTGACAGACGAATGGGGGGACAGACGAATAAATCCAGAGCGACGATTCGGCTGTCCTTGTCCTTACCCACATGATCAGTCGCGGTAGCGACGACAGCAGCGAGCATGACTTGCGGGCGTCGCTATCGCAACTAAGAATCGAAACAAGATTTGCGCAGCCATTGTCGCTCGGCTTTCCAAGCCGATTGCGTTCATTCATCCGAATGCAAACCGCTTCATCGGCAACCCGCCGTAGAACCCGCGAGTATGCGAGGGACAAAGGCAGCGACGAGTGTTTTTTGACAGACGAATAAGGGGACAGACGAATGAATCCAGAGCGACGATTCGTCTGTCCTTGTCCTCACCCACATGATCAGTCGCGGTAGCGACGTCAGCAGCGAACATGATTTGCGGGCGTCGTTACCGCAACTAAGAATCGAAACAAGATTTGCGCAGCCATTGTCGCTCGGCTTTCCAAGCCGATTGCGTTCATTCATCCGAATGCAAACCGCTTCATCGGCATCCCGCCGTAGAACCC
>NZ_BAABGA010000038.1:0-1261 GCF_039541335.1 Novipirellula rosea
TACTGATCATGCGGGCCGCAGCCGGGCCGGCAGTTCCTTGACGGATAACAGTCTAATGCACCCGAGCGGCGAAGTCGGGCGTTTTTGAAATGTATAATCTCTTGTCGCCGACGGGTGATTGGTGACGTTATCCGGCTCGATCAATGAATCCATACGAACCGCCAACCGCGAGAGATCGAAGTCGACCACGTGGGCGATACTTCAGCGTTGCTTCAGGCTGCGCTATGCTGTTTTGCTTTGTTGCGGGACCTGTCGGTATGCTTTTAGGTGCAACGTGGGTTCGAACATTTGGGTTTACGACATATCGCGCACACCTTGCACATATCGGTCTACCGCTGGGTGTCGTTACTTTGGCAGTCTCAATCGGTTTGATACTCGCAGGGTTTAGAATTCGAAGCGCGATGGGAGAATCGAGTGATTGAGGGACGGCCTTTGACGAGTGTCACGGAACTTACGGGCATTGTGGGTTCAAGCATCCCGTGCGGGACATTCTCGGACATGTTCGAACACAGAGCTTCAGTTTTTCCCAGTGCAACGAACGGCATATCACTTGATTCGAGCTGATTTGCGATGGAGAATGCATTCAGATTCGGAGCGGCGGTCGTTCCGAGACCACCCTGCACTTACAACGAAACGCCGGATAACAATTAAGGCTTTGACATCGCGGAGCGAGGCACGAGCGGAGCCGATGTTCAAGGCCTTGGTTCAAGAAGGCCGGTGGAACGCTTTAAAGATTCAGCGATCGCCTGGAGAATTCAAGAAGGGTTTTGCTTTCTTGTCGCGTGACCGCAGGACTGATGATGGTGGCGGAGATGGCCCGGGGTGCCGAGTTGCAGCCAGCAACTGGGCCGCTTTGTGCGTTTCCTGAGAGACTGCCGATGCGTCTGCGGGCCTTGTGTTTCGCGATCTGCGCAGACCGTCTGCGACCGCACTCCTGGTGACGCTTCGTTTTTGACGGTTCGAACGATCGTAAGCCGCATCGTTTAGCTCGCCTTTTCCAGCGGTGGCCCGCGACTATAGATCACTCGGTGGTTTCGATCAGTGATCTTGATGACCGACAACGGACCACCGCAGTCCGTGCAGCGGCTCGCTGGAGGAGAGAGACTTTCCTTACGAGCTAACATTGCCAGCGTGAACGTCCAGCCCAAGAACAACCAGACCATCCAACGGACTTCCTCGATACGGATCCGATGGTTGGGGCTCATCCAGCCGTAGTAGCGAACTTTCTGAAAGCCGCGCGGCAGCACGTGCTGCAAGAACC